>CAZDRW010000023.1:0-15110 GCA_964507555.1 uncultured Desulfarculaceae bacterium | reverse complement strand
CTGAAAAGCCGCAAAGGCCAGATGAGGAATGGTGGACTCTCCGTTGGGCGCTCCGGTCACTCCCTTGAAGCCCAAATAACTCAAATCGCCGATGATCGAGCCGATATCCTTGCCAAAGCTTAAACTGTAGCCAAACAAGACCCACTGCACCCCGATCAGCCCCATCATGATAAAGCTAAGATTAAGAGTGGATAAGATGTTCTTTTTTCGCACCATGCCGCCATAGAAAAAGGCCAGGGCAGGTGTCATCATGAGCACCAAAGCAGTGCTGGTGAGAACCCAAGCGGTATCGCCGGTGTTAATAGCAGCCATGATTTCCTTACCTCCAAATCCTACAATTGCAACGCTGAATTTCCCCGCCTAATAGGGAGGGGATGCTGACGGATAGAGCAATTGGGATGCCAGGACGGGATGTGGAGAATAAGTATAATAAATTGTAATACTTAATTTAATTGACCTGCCTCGGCTTGAGATGGGAAACAGTACCGTTGGGTATGGCTTATAGTTGTTTTAAGCACCGTTTAGAGCCCCAGCATACCATCCAGGGGGGCAGGTATTAACTGGTATGCCGAGATGCCTTGATAAGAAAAAGTAAGCCAATAAAGGATGTTATGTAATATATCTATTTTGGTGGGCTACCCTATGGTAGTTGAAATTTTTATTACCTACCAAGGGGTAGGTTTGGTTGCATGCCCCGTACCGTAAAATGAGTTATGGTTCGGGCATGCCCCCAATCTCCCCAAGCGGCCAATTCCAAGGTATGCCGGCCGGGTATCAACTTCAGACGCGCTTCCAGCGGGTTGCTGGCTTGGGGAACCGCCTGGCCGTTAATTTTCCAGGCCGATCCTGTTACCGGACCTGGCGCCAGTGCCTTGAGGGCCAGCACCTGCAGATCGGGAGGTACGTCCGGGTCCAGCGCATATACTGCCTCAGGCGCCGGCACCAGCAAGGTCAAGGGTGTCTCGACCCGTGGTGTTGCGTTGCCGGCAGCCTGCCTTGGTCCATGCAGAGGACAGACCTCTTTAGGCTCGGTCCCAGGCGCGAAATATTCCTCTATGGTGGGGCAAGAGCCATGTAGGGCAGGCAAGGCTCCACTCAGCGAACAGACAGTATGGCGCTGAAGGAGCGGTGGTAAAGGGGGTAAATTGCCCGGGTGGTTTTGATGCACTAAAATCATTACCTGCCGCCAAAGCGGCCCCGCACCCGTCACGCCGCTTATGCCGGCCATGGGCTGGCCCTGGAAGTTGCCAACCCACACCCCGACCGTGAATTCCTCGCTAAAGCCCAGACACCAGTTGTCCCTGTGCTGCTGGCTGGTGCCGGTCTTGGCTGCAGCGGGAAACGGCAGCTCCAATACGCTGTGTCGGCCAAAGCCGATTTCGCGGGCCCGGTCGTCGGACAGGGCATCGGCCACCAAACCGGCGGACGCCGGGCTTATAACCAGAAGCGGTTGGGCACGGGGCTGGCCCTGCCATAAAAGCGGAGGAAGGTAGGCCCCGCCTGCTGCCAGAGCAGCGTAAGCCGTGGAGAGCTCCAGGAGGCTGACTTCGCCGTCGCCCAAGGCCAAACCCAGACCATAGTGCTCGGCGCTTTCCGGTAATGACAGGCCCAGTTTCCTTAAATGGAGTAAAAAGGCTGCTGGGGTCAGCTCCCTGGTAAGACGCAGGGCCGGCAAGTTCAAAGAACTGGCCAAGGCGACCCGCAGGCGCACCGCCCCTCGCTCCTTGCCATCGTAGTCAACCGGGCGAAAGGCGCCGCCGGCCACGGCCAGGGTCAGGGTTTCATCGGCGATCACATCGGCCAAGCTGTGCCCGCTTTCCAAAGCCAAGGCGTAAAGAAAGGGTTTTAAAGTGCTGCCCGGCGAGCGGCGGGCGGTGACGCCGTCGACCTGGCCCTCGGCCGGATCATGCCAGCCGGCCGAGCCCACCCAGGCCAAGACAGCCCTATCGCGGTTCCGCAGCACCAGCACCGCGGCCTGACGCAAGCCCTCTTGACGGCGCTCTTGGGAGACAGAGGCGACCAAGGCGCTGATCTTTTCCTGCAAGCCCGGGTCTAGATAGGTGCGCACCGGGCAGGGCGGGCGCGGGGGCAAGCGTTGCGCCAACTCGCGCATGAAGTGGGACGCGGGAGGGCTGGAAGCGGGCAGCGGCTTAAGTTGGATCGGCGCGGCCAAGGCCTGGACCAGCCCGGCCTGATCCAAATCTCCCGCATCCGCCATGACCTTAAGAATGCGGTTGCGGCGGGCCTGCAAGCGTTTTCGGGACTTCGGCTTGAGTAGGTTGGAAGGGTCTTGGGGCAGGGACATGAGCAGCGCGGCTTCAGCCGGCGAAAGACGCTGGGGTGATTTGCCCAACAGTTCACGGCTGGCCGCGCCCAGTCCGACCAAGGGGCCGCCAAAAGGCGCCCGGTTTAGATAGTGGCTGAGAATCTGGTCTTTATCCAAACGCGCTTCCAGCCAAAGCGCCCTGGCAGTTTCCCTGGCCTTGGCCCAGAGCGTGCGCCGGGCCGGCGTTTCAAGGCGGGCCAACTGCATGGTGATGGTTGAACCGCCTGAAACCACGCGCCCCGCCCATAGATTTTGCCAAAGGGCGCGGGAAAGAGCCAGAGGGTCTAACCCCACATGATAAACGAAGCGCTGGTCCTCGGCGGCCAAGGCCGCGGCTTTGACCAAAGCGGGGATTTCTGCCGGCTCGATCCAAGGGCCTGCCCGGCGTTTGTTATGGGCCAACCCGCCCAAGGCGGAACCATCGCCAGCTTCAAACAGCAGATCGGCCTTTTGGCCATAGCCCTTGGGCGGCAGCTTGCCGGGATGCAGTACCGCCGCACTCCACAGCACAAGCGGTAGAGTTATAAGCGCCGCCGCGATGAGCAGCCAGCGTTTCACCGAACCACCAGTCTCCCGCCCGCGGTCATGCCGAATACTTCGGGCGAATACATCTCTTCCGCCCGGGCCGGACGCAGCACAAAGCCGCCGGGCGCGGTGGCCCGCAGTTTATAGCGGAAGCTGTAAACGCCCGGCTCCAGGCGAGGGGCGTAGAGGAGCAAGCCGTCTTTGCGGAGTTCGCGCCAGCGCCAAGGTCCGCCGGTTCCCGCTCCCTTTGGCCTGCCGCTGGCCGCTCCCAGCGGTTCAAGACCGGCCGGGAAAGGATCGACCAGCAGGACATGGTGCCTGGTTTGGGTAACAACCAGGGTCAACATGCTCTCCATCTCCTGGCCCACCGCGGGCGGTTGCTTCGATGTCCCATTCAGGGGCTGCAGAAGCCGTGACAGGCTGAAGCCCGCATTGACCGGCTCAGCCGGGACCTGGCCGGGGGCATATTTCAGGCGGACGTTCCAAAATGGCCTGCCCTGGCCCTTGGCGCTGATCGCGGTTTTTTGGACCTTACCCGCTTCCAAAAGGTTGCGCATCACCTGCACCGTGACCGGGGGCTTGGCCGGGCCAGTGAAGTTGTGTTCTATGAGCAGGCGGCCATCCAGGGCCACCTTGAGACTGACCGGCCCGCCGCCAGCGGCTTTCAAATAGGCGCCCAAGCCCCAAAGGCCGAACACCGCTTCCTGAGTCGAGAGGTTGGCGCCTTGACCCAGGCTTAGCGCCACCCAAGCGGCCAGGTCGGCCAGGTGGGGATAGTCTGGTTTGGCTTGGGACAGGGCCCACAACACGGCTGCGTTGCCCCTTAAGGTGGAGCCCATGACGGCCTTGAGCCCGCCCGGGTCCACGGAGCTGAAATGCAGTTGTCCGGCGCTGACCTGGGAGAGGTTGTTCAGTTGCTTGATGAGTTGGTCCACTGCCTGCGCTTGGCTGAGATGGTGGGCGGCGTCAATAAGGCAAGCCAAGCCGAAGGGGGGCAGCCCCTCACTACGGTTTAGGGCTGCCTGTAATAGAGGTAAACAACCTTTGGCCTTTTCCCGGGCCAAAGCGGTCAAGGCCAGAGCTTCGGACAAACGGCCGGGCAGATCGGTGTGTTGCGGCGGCTTGCTGCGGCGCAGCCTTTGCAAAAGGTACGCGGCCGCTTGCTTACGCACTTCCGGGGCCAAGCCAGGACCCTTGGGTTCCATCAAACCTGCGGCCACCAGCACATAAGAAGTTAGGAACAGGTTAGGTTCCTTCATGCCCGGCCAAAAAGCGAATCCGCCGGAAGAGGTCTGGAAATCAGGCGCCTGAAGAAGCGCGGCTCTTACCGCCAGGCTGTCGTTCGCTTGAGGCATAAAGCCCAAGAGGTCTCCTTGGTTTTGCCTGAAGGCCCGGGCTGCAGCCTTGCTGAGCCGCTGCTCCAGGCAATCCCAGGGGTAGCGCAACAAGCCCTGCATGGCTGGCCGCAGGCCCGCCGCCGGTGAGGGTGCGATGACGATGCTTAGGTCTCCGCGCCCCATTTGGGCATCGGCTGGCAAGAGAATGGGTACCTCGATTTGGGCTGCGCCCGTGGCGGGATTTAAAGCTCCGGCCGCGGCCGCTGTGACCAGTTCGGTTTGGGGTAGTATGTCCAGACTGAAACGGGCCGCATCCTGGTGGTTGCCCATCGCCGCCCGCAAGATGAGGTGCGCCTTGCCTGCCTGGAATGCCTCTACGCTGAAGCCCACGGCCCTGCTCTCGCCGGGAGCCAAAGTAAGGGTCTGCCGGTTCGGTCCCACCAGCTTTAACCCCTGGACCTTGGCTTCCACAGAAATCTCGCCTTTGTCCTCGGACAAGTTCTGCACGGTGACGCGGGCGGTGAAACGGTCGCCGGTCACCGCAAAGCGGGGAAGGGCCGATAGCATTTGCAAGGGCTGCCTGGCTTTGACCATGGTCTTGCCGAGACCGAATTCGCCGCTTTTGTCAGCCGCGATGGCCACCACGCGGTAGGCCGTGAGGCTATCGGGCAGCTTGAACTGAACTGAATGCTCGCCCTTTTCATCGGTCTCCGCCTGGGCCAGCCAGAACACGGCGGGGTGGAACTCTTGTCGCAACGGCAGGCTCATGCCTCCACCACCCCCGGTTTGGTCGCCCTTTTTGCCTTCAAAGCGCCTGCCCACCACTTGGGTGCGGGCATCGGCGTTGAGCAAAGAGAGGGGCCGCTTGCGGCCAAAGGTCTGGCGCGGGTCATAGGAGTTTTGCCCGCCCGCGGCGCTGAGCACACGTTCGTCCACGGCCAAAAGCGTTACTTGAACCTGGCAGGGGGTGCCCGCATTGTCGGTTACTTTTACTTGGGCCCTCACCAGATCCCCGGGGCGCACCATGTCCCGGTCGGTGCTGACTTTGACTTTCAGCCCGGATGCGGGGTTTTTAACCGTGAGCGTGGCGTAGCCTATCTTTACCTGGGGTTTGCCCAGATCAAGGCCGCCGCCGGACGGTTGAGCCGCGCGGCCGCGCACCAAGAGGACGCCCACGAAGACATTGGGCGCGTCCTCGGCGGCAATAGGAAGCTCCACCACGGGGGCCGGACCGGAAACCTCGCACACCAGTACCTTGCGCACCCCCTGACGCTCGAGCGTGATGAGGGCCGTGGCCTTGGCAAAGGGATTCTTGATTAGCAACTGGACGGTTTGGCCAGGCTTCACCTCTTTGGGCTGCACCAGGAGTTCCAGGCGGTGATCGTCGAAGCGCTCCCAGCCGGGTTGGCCCTGGCCGGCGGCGTACATGTAGGTAGCCGAGCGGGCCAGGCGGCCAGCAGGGTCTTTGGCTTCGGCCACAATCACATAGGTGCCGGCCTGGGGAGGCGCAAAGTTAAGGGTGTAGGGGGCGCTGCCCAGTTTGACGGTTTGTTGCCAGACTTGGCTGCGGCGGGCCTTGGTTAGATAGCGCCAGAAACCTCCGGGCCCCCGCTCCCGCACGGTTTCCCAAACTTGGCGGTAGGCTGTGATTTTTACAGCCATGGGCGGAGCGTTTTTATTGTCCGGCGTGGCCGCGGCCACCACGATTTCGGCCGGCTTGCCGGCAGTGGCCAGCGCTTCTGCCTTGATACCCAGATATACCTCTGCGGGATGGACCAAATAATTCGCTCGTTGGGTTACGGTGAGCCCGGCGGCGTCGCTAACCACGGCTTCCAATTCCACCCGCACAGGTAGGCCCGGCTGGAGTTTTGCCGCGGGCAGCTTGAACAGGCCCACTCCGTCGGCGCTTAGGTCGGCTTTCAAATCGCCC
The DNA here is from genome assembly GCA_964507555.1 of uncultured Desulfarculaceae bacterium. Classification (GTDB taxonomy): domain Bacteria; phylum Desulfobacterota; class Desulfarculia; order Desulfarculales; family Desulfarculaceae; genus Desulfocarbo. Next base: position 8,992 of record CAZDRW010000023.1, on the reverse strand, counting down.
AGGTGACGCTGGAGTTTTGGTTCCTCCAAGGGCAGGTCGCCCACCGCGAAGTTCTCAAGCCGCTCGGGCGCAAACCAGGTGGGCTGTTGGTCCACTTGCAGTTTGGCCTTGCCCAGGGCTACCGGCGCGCCAAAAAGATACTCGGCCCGCAGACTGGCTGAGGAGCCTTCTGCTTGGCCTATCTGTGCTTGGGGCGACTTCAGGTCTACCTTGAAGTCCGGCGGCCTGAAGGAGGCCACCCTGAAATCACCGGCGCGCAGGTCGCCGCCCTTGCGTTTCAGCCAGACGCCGTACTCGCCCAGCCGCGCGCCAGAGGTGAGCTTAAACTCTCCCGCCAGCGAACCGTAGGGATTGGGGATCCCTTTCATGGCCGACAGCGCCCGGCCGTAGGGGTCCTGCACCTCTATGGTCACCTCTTCGTCGCCGGGCAGGGCTAGGCCTTGCGGCGTCTCCTTGCGCAGGAATACCGCCAGGCGCACGGTCTGGCCAGGCTGATAAAGAGGCAGTTGGGTGACCGCATGAGCCGCCAGGGGAGTGTCTTGGCCCGGCCGCTGCCATTCCACCTGGGGAGCATAAGAATAGAGCAGGTCATTGGACCAGCTGCTGGGCAAGATTGCGAAGTCGTTTGCATGGCTGGCCGTGAGGTAGACCTCCGGGTCCAGCCAGGAGCGCTTTTTATTTTTGGCTGGGGACAACTCGGCCAGAGAAGGCAGTTGCGCCAAACCGCGTTCATCGCTTTGGCCTTGCCATAGTAACTTGTTGGTGCGGTCCCGGAGCAAAAGGGTGACGCCTGCCAGGGGCTGGCCGGTGGAAAGCCGGGTGACCCAGGCAGTCCCACCCGCCTCGCCCAATTTAAGGCTCAGGCCCAGATCGGTGACCTGGACAAAAGCCCGCGCCGTATGCTCGCGTACTTGGCCCTTGGCGTTGGGCCAGGAGGCCCGAGCGTCGACCAGCACCAGGCCGCCCTGCGGACTTTTTCCCAAGAGCTGCGCCAGGTCCAAGGGCCTGTACACAGCCTCATTGGCTGGTATGTCCAGTTCCAGCTCCCGTGTCACGGCTCCATCCACCCCGTCCTTGGGCGGCGCCGGTTTTTGGTTCCAGGGGCGCTCCTCTTCGGCCACCATGGCCGGCACTATCTGATCCGGCTTGAGCGGCAGCAGTCCCACCCGCAAGCGGGGCACATTGCGCACGCGCAGAGGATAGAGCGGCTTGCCGGCCGCTTCCAGCACGCCTTTGCCGCCGGCCAAACTAAAGAAGGGCTCCATGTCGCCGGTGAGGAAGTTAAGCTCCAAGTGCTTTTCCAGCACCGTGCCCCAGGCGTCTCTGAAGCCTGGGGTCAGGGCGACCCGGTAGCGGGTGCGCGGTTTGAAATAGGCCCCTATGTGCAGCCAGGCAGTGGGCTGTTCGCCGAACTCCTCGGGATCCAATTTCAGCGGCGGGCTTATGCTCAAATGCTTTAGGGTTTCCCGGGGGCTCACCGGGTTGTTGAACTGCAGCATCAGGGGCGAGCTGGGATCATAACCGCCGCCGATGGCGGTTGACATCTGCCAGCGCACCAGCTTGAGTTGCTGGAAGGTTTTAAATTCGAATTTTAGGCTTTGGTTAAACGGCTGGTTGCCTTGGCTGGGTTGCAGTCCGGGTCCAAGAACCAGGGTTGCTGTGCTTTGGCCGGGAAGCTCCCGTTCAGGCACCAGGATGTACAATCGGCCCTGGCGCTCCCTTTGCCAGGCAGGCACGGCTTCCTCCTTGGCCTTTAAAGGCACCCGGTCGCCTCCTAAATATAGGAAGCTGTTGCGCGCCAAGGAAGTCAGATCCACTGGTTGGTTGAGGGTGAGTCGGATTTGGGGTTTGGGGCCCAGAATCGTACCTGGTTTAGGCTGCACCCGAATTACCTCAATGGGCGGCGTTGCCACGACCGCGGTCACAGGCCGGGCCAGGCGGGATCCGTCCAAGGCTTGGGCGCCCGAGGGAACTGATAATGCCAAGCGGCTGGAGCCGGTAAGCGGCTTATCCAGAATAAAGGCGAGAGTGCGCGGGTCAAGCCAGCGGTATGAGCCAGGCGGAGTCGGGGCCAGACGAAGGGGCGCTTGGTCCGCGGCTTGGCCCATTTCGCCCAGGCTCCGCATGTCCTTGTTGAAACGCACCACTATCTGGGTTAGCCGATCAACGCGCCCTTGGGGCAAGAGGCTTTCCACCATGAGATCATCAGCTGCATTGGCCGGAGTGGGAGTGGTCCCCATTATTGCCAGGGCTATCAATAAAACCGGCCCAACTATACGAGACAATAAGCGGTGCATGGTCAGCTCCATGAAAGGTTGCCGCAGGCAGGGCTTGGTCGTTGGCTATGATACCAATAGGACCAGTTTAAGGTGCCGGACCACCGGGGTCAACGGGGGTTTGCCGGCCTTGACGCTGACGGGGGATGTGAGTATATATGCAAGATTCAGCAGTTATCCCTTTCACGGACCCTAAAGGACCAGGAAGAGACTTGTTGTCGTGAGTATGCAGGCGGTGCGGGGAATGAAAGACGCCTGGCCGGACGAGGCCAGGAAATGGCAGCGCATCGAGGCGGTCGCCCGTGAGGTGCTTTTCGCTTTCGGCTTCGGCGAGATAAAGACCCCGGTGCTGGAAAAGACGGAGCTTTTCGCCCGTTCCATCGGCGAGGCCACCGACATCGTGGAAAAGGAGATGTACACCTTTGCCGACCGCTCGGGCGATTCACTAACCATGCGTCCCGAAGCCACCGCCGGTTTGGTGCGCGCCTTTATCGAGAGCAAGACCTACGCCCAGCCAGGCCCCCACAAGCTGTTTCTTATCGGCCCCATGTTCCGCCACGAGCGGCCCCAAAAGGGGCGCTTGCGCCAGTTTCATCAAATTGACGTTGAGGTGCTGGGGGACGATGGGCCGCAGTCCGACGCCGAACTTATGGTGATGCTGGCTCATCTCTTGGAACGGCTGGGTTTGAGCGGGGTGCAGATCAAGCTCAATTCCCTGGGATGCCCTGCCTGCCGGCCCGCTTACCGTATGGCACTTCTGGGCTTTCTGGATTCCCGCAGGGGCAAGCTGTGTGACGATTGCCGCCGTCGGCTGGACACCAACCCCCTGCGGGTGCTGGACTGCAAGGTGGAGGCTTGCCAAGAGGCGGTTGAGGGCGTCCCGGCCATGGCCGAGCACCTTTGCCAGGCCTGCCAGGATCATTTCAATATGGTTAAGCAGCTGATCGGCGGCGCCGGCGTTGACTACCAATTGGATGAGCGCCTGGTGCGCGGTCTGGACTACTACACCCGCACCACCTTCGAAGCCGTTGCCGGGGATTTGGGCGCGCAGAACGCGGTGGCCGGCGGCGGCCGCTATGACGGGCTCATTGAAATGCTGGGCGGACCGGCCCAGGGCGCCATTGGCTTCGCCTTCGGGCTTGAGCGCTTGGCGCTTTTATTGCCGGACGAAAAAGACCCGCCCGCGCCGGCCTTGTACATAGCCGCCATGGGCGAAGAAGCTCGGGCCTGGGCCTTCACCACGGCGGCGGAGTTACGCCGCCTGGGGCTTTGGGTGGAACTTACGCCCGAAGATAAAAGCCTTAAGGCCCAGTTGCGGCGGGCCAATAAAATGAACGCGGCCAAAGTACTGATTGTGGGTCCCGAGGAGCTTAAAGCAGGCAAGGCCCCGCTGAAGGATATGGCCCCCGGTGAGCAAAACGAACTGGCCCTAGATCAGGTCGTGCCTGTTATGGCTCCGGCTCAGTAACGAATATTTCAAAAACGGGGTTGCGCAAAGACCCCATTCCTAGATCGAAATCGAGGGTAACGTGGCAAAGCAATTCATCACCGAATTGAAAAGGACTCACTCCTGCGGGCAACTGGATTCCGCCAACGCAGGTCAGGAAGTGGTGCTCATGGGCTGGTGCCAGCGCCGCCGGGACCACGGCGGGCTGATATTCGTGGACCTGAGGGATCGTGAGGGGCTTACCCAAGTGGTGTTCAACCCCGAGGAATCCGGCGGAGCCCACTCCGAAGCCCACGGCATCCGGGCCGAATATTGCTTGGCCATAAAAGGCGAGGTCCGCAAGCGCCCCGAGGGTCAGGACAACCCCAAGCTGGCCACCGGCCAGATTGAGGTGGTGGTGAATCAGTTCGAGATATTCAACCCCAGCCTGACCCCTCCCTTCATGCTGGAGGAGTGGATCAACGTCGGCGAAACCGTGCGCCTCAAACATCGCTATCTGGATCTGCGGCGTCCCGAGATGTTCAGGAACCTGAAAATGCGCCATAAGGCGGCGCAGTCCGCCCGCCAATACTTGAATGGGCAAGGCTTCCTGGAAATCGAGACCCCGTTCCTCACCCGCTCGACGCCGGAGGGCGCCCGGGATTATCTGGTGCCCAGCCGGGTGCAGCCGGGCAATTTCTACGCGCTGCCCCAATCGCCCCAGCTTTTCAAGCAGCTACTCATGGTGAGCGGCATGGAGCGCTATTACCAAATCGTGCGCTGTTTCCGCGATGAGGATCTGCGCGCCGACCGCCAGCCCGAGTTCACCCAAGTGGACCTGGAGATGAGTTTTGTTGACGAAGAGGACGTCATGGGGCTCACCGAGGGCGTGGTGGCCGCCATTGTCAGGGCCACCACCGGCCAGGAGATGAGCCTGCCAGTGCCGCGCCTTACCTATGACGAAGCCATCAGCCGCTACGGCCTGGACGCGCCGGACGTGCGTTTCGGCTTGGAGCTGATCGATGTGGCGCCCATCGTGGCCGATGCCGAATTCAAGGTGTTCCGTCAAGTGGTGGAAAAAGGCGGCGCGGTTAAAGCGATAAACGGCAAGGGCATGGCCTCGCTTTCCCGTAAGGACCTGGACGACCTCACCGCCTATGTTGCAACCTATGGCGCCAAGGGACTGGCTTGGGTCAAGGTCAAGGCCGGCGGCGAATGGCAGTCGCCCATCGCCAAGTTCTTTAGCCAGGGCCACATGGAGCGCATTAACCAGGCGGTGAACGCCGAAGAAGGTGACGTACTTTTCTTTGGCGCGGACCAGCCAAAGGTGGTGGCTGAGTATTTGGGGCGGCTTCGTTTGGAACTGGCCCGGCGCTCCAAACTGACCGATCCCAAAGAACTCAACTTCTGCTGGGTCACCGAGTTCCCGCTTTTGGAGTGGGACCCCGAGGCCAAGCGCTGGGCTGCCATGCATCATCCCTTCACCGCGCCCCGCCCCGAGGACTTAGCCAAGCTTGCCGATGACCCGGGCGCGGTCAAGGCCAGAGCCTATGATTTGGTGCTGAACGGTTCTGAGGTGGGTGGCGGATCCATCCGTATTCATCGGCCGGATGAGCAGGAGCAGGTTTTTAACGCTCTAAATATCAGCGAGGAAGAAGCGTCTGAGAAGTTTGGCTTTTTATTGGAAGCCCTGACCTATGGCGCTCCACCCCACGGCGGTTTGGCCCTGGGATTTGACCGCTTGGTGGCCATTTTGGCTGGTGAAGCTTCGATTCGTGAAGTTATCGCTTTCCCCAAGACTCAAAAGGCCGCTTGTCCCTTGACCGCCGCGCCCGGCCGGGTGGACTCGGCCCAGCTTTTGGAGCTTGGTATTAAGATCGATAGAAAGCTTTAAAACCCAAAAAAACCGCGCTAGAAACCCAAAAGGCATAAAAAAAATAATAATAAAGGCAGCAACTGGACCTCCTGGGTTCGGTTGCGGCCTTGAAAATTTGGCATATTTATATGATATGCATAGGTAAAACGTGCAAATTTATACAGGGGCCGACAGGTAGGTAATACAGGGGTTGCCAGTTGACAGTTTGGCTTGGCCATGCATAAAATAAAGGTCATACCGTAAGGGTGTTCGGTGGGTTGGGAAAATAGAAACCCCAAGGGCCGAATCCCTGGATGCGAAATGCTCTTTATTGTCATACATAATTACAGGGGTTTTTGATGGGAAGGAGGTCGATAGGGATGTACAAGGTGTTCAAACTATTGCCGTGGGTAGCCGTGGTTGTGGCTCTTGCCTTCCTCAGCGGTTGTGCCTCGGTTTGCGGAGTTGAGGAGAAACCGGCTCCTGTTCCGCCTCCTCCCAAGAAATGGGAGGGCGTTCCCGCGCCGGTGACTGCAAAACCGGCTCCTGCTCCGGCCTTGCCCACCACCTATACGGTGGAAAAATGCGACGACTTGTGGAGCATTTCCGCCAAGCCGCAGATCTACAACGATGCTTGGCTGTGGTGCTTGATCTTCAACGCCAATAAGGACAAGATCAAGAACGCCAACAAGTTGAAGCCGGGTACTGTGCTTCAGATCCCGAGGGATGTGACAGATGCCCAGAAGGCCGATGCGCGCAAGTGCTCCAAGAAGTTCCCGAAGTACGTGCCGCCGGCTGGTGCTAAGCGCTACTGCCCGCCCAAGTAAAATAGGTTGAAACCCGGGGCGGGCCGGAGCCTAAACTACGGCCCCTCCCGGGTAATAATCAAAAAGAGCGCGGGAGGGGCATCCAAGCGGATGCCCCTCCTTTTTTTGGCAAAAGGTTTATTTGTAAAGCCACCCAATTATATTTAAAGCGAGATCAACTATGTCCAGGTGGAATCCACGCAGAAGATTATTAGATCATATTCACGATTCTCGGTTCACCTCATTGGAAGATAACAACGAGCCGCAACTGTTTCGCAACGTTTTTCCCTATTCCCAGGTGTGCAAAATCGACTTTGACCATAAGGTCCAGCCTTTGGATCCACCGGATGAGATGACCATAACCGACACCACTTTCCGTGACGGCCAGCAGGCGCGGCCTCCCTACAAGGTTGAGCAAATAGTCCAACTCTATGATTATCTGCACCAACTTTCCGGATCAAAAGGCATAGTGCGCCAATGCGAGTTCTTCTTGTATTCAGACCGCGACCGGGAGGCAGTGGAAAAATGCAAAGCCTTGGGGCACCGGTTTCCTGAGATTACCGGCTGGGTCAGGGCCAACCGGGAAGAGCTAAAAGCGGTCAAGGAGATGGGGCTCAAGGAGACCGGTATTCTCACCTCAGTTTCGGACTACCATATTTTCTTAAAACTTGGCCTTACCAGGCAGAAGTGCTTAGAGAAATATTTGGGCGTGGTTAAGGATGCCTTGTCCTTGGGCATAACTCCGCGCTGCCATTTTGAGGATGTCACCAGGGCTGACATCTATGGGTTTGTGGTGCCCTTCGCCCTAGAGCTTGCCAAGCTGCGCGAGGAGAGCGGCATAAACATCAAGATTCGCTTGTGCGATACCATGGGTTATGGGGTGACTTATCCCGGAGCCGCCATACCCCGCAGCGTACCCAAGTTGGTCAGGGCCATGATAGAGGACGGCGCATGTCCGGGTCGCCTCTTGGAATGGCACGGCCATAACGATTTCTACAAGGTGCTCATCAACGCCACCACCGCCTGGCTCTATGGCTGCGGAGCGGTCAACTCTTCCTTGCTGGGATTTGGCGAGCGTACCGGTAATACGCCTTTGGAGGCGCTGGTCATTGAATATATAGCGCTTCGGGGCTCTGAAGACGGCATGAACCCTAAAATCATCACCCAGATCGCAGATTATTTCGAGAAGGAAATCGGCTACCGCATACCACCGCCCACACCGTTTGTGGGCCGCGACTTTAATGCCACCTCGGCGGGCATCCACGCCGATGGCTTGATAAAGAACCCGGAAATATACAATATATTCGATACCGACTCCATACTGGGAAGGCCTTACACTATTGCTATTACTGACAAATCAGGCGCTGCTGGCATAGCGCACTGGGTTAACCAGCGGCTTAAGCTGGAGGACGACCGGCGGGTGGATAAGCGCCATCCCGGCGTGCTGAAAATCTATGATTGGGTCAAGGCGCAGTACGAAGGCGGCAGGCTCACCACCATCGGCAATTCGGAAATGGAGAAGCTGGCCCGCAAGCACCTTCCGGATCTGTTCCACAGCGAATTCGATCGACTCAAGTTCTGGGCACAGACTTTGGCTATGGATCTCGGCCGCGAACTTATAGACTTGCCCGAGATGAAAACCATGGCGCCGGCGGTGATCGAACCGGTTTTGGAAGAGTTCATCCAAAAGAATCCCTTTATACAGTTCCTCTATGTGGTTAACTCAAACGGGTATAAGATTACACGTAATATCACACACATAACCGACAAGGCCAAGTACAGCAGGGCAAGCCTGGATGTGGATTTCAGCGACCGCGACTGGTTCGTGGAGCCCATGCGCGATGGCAAGATCCACGTAACGGATTTTTACACTTCCAAGATCACCAGCGCTCTCTGCATAACGGTGTCAGGTCCGATTCGTAATGAGGAAGATCAAATAGTTGGCGTGCTGGGTGGCGATATTCGTTTCGAGGACTTGGCTAAGATGGAGGCGGAGGAGCTCGAGCATTCCACGGTCAAAAGTGAGGCCTAAGGGACTTGACAATACTCGGCCTGGGCACTATGCTGCCTTTACTTTTGACAAAAGTTTTTGATACCGCTGATTATTCGGCCTGAGGGTCGATGTAAGAAGGAGGAATCGCTTTGGCGGAAATCAAGGCACCTATGGGTGGAAAAGTCATCAAAGTTTCGGTTAACGTCGGCGATAGCATTGCCGAAGACGACGAGGTGGCCGTGCTGGAGGCCATGAAGATGGAGATGCCGATCCTTTCCGAAGAGGACGGCACCGTGGCCGAGGTTAAGGTTGCGGCTGGACAAACCGTAGAAGCGGAACAGGTACTCGTCGTACTTAGCTAGTGGGGCGCTTAGCCCACAAAATGTTATTTTGCCGCGGAGGCTCGCGGGGGTGCAAATACACCACCGCCTGACTCCGCGGCTTTCTTTTTGGCCCTTGGAGCCATTACAATAAAAGCTCATATCAAAGTTTAGGTGGGGAGGGGCTAGGATGAAGGTTCCTGAGACCACACAAGAGAAAATCGCCGAATTAGCGCGTCGCGATGCCGAAGCCCGGCTTGGCGGTGGCCAGAAGCGGATCGATGCGCAGCATGCCAAGGGCAAGATGACGGCTCGG
>CAZDRW010000022.1:10341-15322 GCA_964507555.1 uncultured Desulfarculaceae bacterium | reverse complement strand
CTCATCCGGCAGATCCATGGCGAACTGCACGCCGCCGTGGGCCACGCCGGTCAGCGATATCAGAGCCCGGAAGATGTCGCTCTGGGTCAGCGTGCCCTGGACCTGGCCCTCGTCATCCACCACCGGCACGCCGGAAATCCGGTTCTCCAGCATGATTAGTGCCGCTTCCTCGATGGTGTCGAACACGCCCACGGTGTAGGGGCGCGGGGTCATGATGTCCTCCACCTTGACCCGGCTGAGGAGATAGGAAAGCTCGTGCACGTCCAGGGTGGTGGCGTCCGAGGCCGAGGCCCGCTTGAGATCGCGGTCGGTGACGATCCCCAGCAACCGACCATCTTGAATCACCGGCAAATGCCGGATGTTGTAGTCCTTCATCAGGCGCATGGCCATGGACATGGAGTCCTTGGGTTCTATGCTCACCAACCGTGGGCTCATCCAATTTATGACCAGCATGGCATATCTCTCCTTGGGATCGGCTTTAATTAGCTCATGGTCCCAAGATAACGTCTGGCGGGATAATTATAAATAAGTGGCGGACCCCAAAAGGCCGGGCTCGGCCCCTCAATTGAAGGGCGCGGAACCACCCAACGACGGGCTAAGAAAAGGTACGGACTGCGCCTAGCGGCTCCAGGAGTCGGGGTCCACCAAGCCGCTGGCAAAGGCGTACTTGATGAGCCCGATCACATCGTGCCGGCCCAGCTTGCTCATGATGCGGGTGCGGTGGTTCTCCACCGTCTTGGGGCTGATAAACAGCTTTTCGGCGATTTCCTTGTTGGTGTTGCCTTCAACTATAAGCCTTAGGATCTGGCGCTCGCGCTCGCTGAGGCGTTCGGGCAGTTCTTCACCCTCGGGCGCGGCCTTCTCGGGCAGCTTGACGAACTCGTCCACTATGTGAGCCGCCACCGGGCTGTCCAGATAGCTCTCGCCCTTCAAGACCGCCTCCACCGCGTCCAGGAGCTTCTCCCCGGCCGAATCCTTGAGCACATAGCCCCTGGCGCCGGCCTTCAAGGACTCCATGATAAAGGTCTTGCGCGAGTGCATGGACAAAATGATCACGCGGGTTTCGGGCAGCATCCCCGAGATCTCCCTGGTGGCGTCCACGCCGCTCATCTCGGGCATGGCGATGTCCATTATCACCAGATCCGGCTTGAGACGCTTCACCGTCTCAACCGCCTGCAGCCCATTGGCCGCCTCGCCCACCACCTCAAAGCCAGGGTTGGCAGCCAGCACGTTTTTCAAGCCCTCGCGGAAAATCGCGTGGTCGTCGCATAAAACCACCCGCTTGGTATCAGTCATATCAATCCTCCAAAGGCACCTCGGCCTGCAAGGTGGCACCCTGGTCCGAGGAAACAATCTTCAAACCGCCGCCCAAGAGAGACAGCCGTTCATGCATGCCCAAAAGCCCCAGGTTGCGGCTTTCAAGAAGGGCCTTTTCATGATCAAAGCCCTTGCCGAAGTCGCGCACGCTCACCTTGATGCGGCGCTCATCAGCTTCCAAACGCACTTCCACCCTGGGACTGCCCGAGTGCTTGACCGCGTTGGTTAGGGCTTCCTGCACGAAACGGAACAGGCTGATGCTGGCCTCGGGCTTGAGGCGGTTCTTGGCAAACTCGTTCAAATGGTGATCCACCTGAATCATACCCGAATCGCTTAGGGATTCGCACAAGTCTTCCAAGGCCGCCTTCAGACCGAAATTGTCCAGGATGGAAGGCCGCAGGCGATAAGCCAAAGCCCGCATGCGGTCCATTATCTTCTGACTCAGCTGGATCAGCTTGGTCAACTCCAGTGCTTCCTCGCCGCCCTGCTTGCGCGCTAGCGCTTGCAAACCTATTTTCAAGGCCGAGAGAAGCTGGCCCATCTCGTCGTGCAAATCCAGTGCGACTTTTTTGCGCTCGTCTTCCTGGGCGCTGATCAGGCGGCCTGACAAGTCGCGCACCCTTTGCTCGGCCAGCACTTCGGCGGTGACATCCCGGGCCACTCCGCGGCGGCCTCCAGGCAGCCCCCGGGGCGTGACGATGGCCCTGGAATGGATGGAGAGCCAGCGCACCTCGCCGTTTTTGGTTAGGTGCCGCAAGGCCATGATGCTCATAGTCTCGCCTTTGGCGGCAAGCGCCCTCTCCTGATCGAACTCGGCCTGATCTTCCGGAAAAACCAAATCGCGCCATAGCCTGCCGTGCACCTCGCTGGGCCTATATACCAGGAGGTTTTGTATGGCGCGGGAGACGAATACTATGCGGCCGTCCTGATCAACTTCGTACACCACGTCGGGTAAGTCTTCCAAAAGCCGCCGGTAACGCTCGGTGGATTCCTGCAAATCTGCGGTGCGCCCGGCCACCAGGGTCTCCAATTGCCTGGCTTCCTGATCGAGGCTTGACACCAGCTTTTGCTGGATACGGTAGCGCGAAACCGATACCGCGCCCAGCACACCCAGACACACGATGAACAGCGCCAGGAAGAGCAGGCTGTTTCTGTACATGGCTCGGCTGGGGGCCATGGCCGGCTCGTAGGCCTGCAGCACCACCATGGTCCAGCCGATATCCTTCAGGGGTGCGGCGGCGGCGAAAGCCCTGTTTTCGCCATCCGACACAGGCGTAAGCCAGGCCAAGGGCTTATCCCGTTGCAGCGTCAGGTGCCGCACCGCCTGGGCCAGGCTCGCCAACTCCGGCTCCCGGGCCGCCATGTCGCCGGGTCCGGCCGCCACCATTTGTCCTTCCTGGTCCATAAGATGAAAAGTGCGGCCGGGCCGGGCAGTGGGCCGCATAAAGAAATTATGCCAATGGGACACTTTCTGATGCAGGCCCAAATAGCCGAGCAACCTGCCGGAGCGGTCCCATATGGGGGCGCTTAAAGTAACCACTTGCTGGCCGGCCGTGAAAGGATCGTCATGCACTGGCGAAACCCAAGGGCGCGCTTCCTGCGGCGCCGCACACCTGGTTTTAACTGCTCCCCCCTGGGGCAGCGCCACTTGGCAGACTCTCTGGCCGTCAGCCAAAAAGGCCGAAACGATCTCTCCGCCCGAGCGCAAAAGAGGTTGTAAAAAGGCTCCCAGCTCCGCCCGATCCATGCCTTCCACCGCTTTTATAAGCACGTTGCGCGAAGCAATGGCGGTGAGTCTTTCCAGCAGGCGCTCTTGGTGGTCTTCCACGAAAAGCGCGCTCATCTCGGCCTGGGCCTGATTGGCTGCCAGGTTCTCGCTCTCAGCCCTGTGACTCAGGGTGCCATACAAATAAAAACTGTAGGAGACCACCAGGAGCACCACCACGAGCAGAGCTCCCAAGGCCACAGAGGCCAGGCCTAGCCAGGGCGGCGCGTTTTGTTTAGGAGCGCCAAACATCACCGCTTATCTCCAGGTTGCCGCAAGCTCATGCCAAAGCTGCAGATTTGTTCAACCAGAATATACCAAATTTTGTCCATGATTATTTAACTTAGACTGAGGTGACTGGCACCGGTGTATGGTTTGCCCCGACTTACCTAACATTTTAATTTTATTTATTTTTACCCAACAGGAAGCCCGCCGGATCTGACCCGAGCCGTAAGCGCCGGAGCAACCCAGCCTTAAAATGTATGCCGGAATTCATAATATGTATTAGGACTGGACATTAGCCCTACCAATTGGCTAACATTTGTTTCGCCCCTCAGTCGCAAGAGGGCCCACTGATCTTCAGCACCGCAAAATGCGCAACATGGGCCGGAATGGGAAGCGCTTGTGATGAACAAGCCCCAGGTGCTCATAGTTGAAGATGAAGCCTTGGTAGGGCGGGAGCTTAAGGAAGTTTTCCAAGCCATCGGCTGCCAGGTGAGCGCCGTAGTGCCCTCCGGCGAGGAAGCCTTGGCCCAACTCAGCCGCCGGCGGTCAGACCTGGTTCTCATGGACATCGTTCTCCGAGGCAAAATGGACGGCATCGAGACCGCCAAGGAGATCCGCAGCCGGTGGGCGGTGCCGGTGGTGTTTCTTACCGCCTTTGCCGATAAAAGCATGCACGATTTGGCTCTCATGACCCAACCGGCAGCCATACTCTACAAACCAGTTACCCAAGAACAACTTCGCCAGGCCTTGAACCGGGCCCTTTACCGGGCCGGCCGCCCCAAAGGCAACCCAGCCCAATATAGTCTTTGGCCCAACTGACTTAAACCCCACATTGCCCTGTGCTACAATCCCCCCAGTTCAATGGCTGCGGTTACCCTCACCTTTTTCTTGGCGGAGTGCGCCCATGTTGGAACAGACCCAGCTTGATCTGGCCCTGGCCTTTGCCCTGGAATCCCGGGCAGCCGCGCGCAACCAAGCCTTTGCCTTGAAAGCCGAGCAGGACGGCCGCGCCCAAGAGGCGGCGTTTTTCCGCGCCGCAGCCCAAGCCCAAACCGTGGCCGCCCGGCGGCTTATGCTGATACTGCGGGGCAAAATCGGAGGCACCGCTCTGAATCTGGCCGAGGCCTTTGAGCAGGAGTTGCCCGAGCGTCTGGCAGGGTACGAGGACTATATGACCCGCGCGTCCGGTCCGGCGGCCAGCGCCTTTAAACAGGCCTTGGAGATAGGGCGCCGTCAAGGCGAATTGCACCAGCGGCTCATGGAAGGTGAAGCGGACAGCTATCAGGTGTGCTCCATCTGCGGCTGCCTGGTGGCCGGCGACCCGCCGGAGCGCTGCTCGGTATGCGGCGCGATCCGGGAAAAATTCAATCCGGTTAATTAGCCGTCCGCGACAAACTTGGCTAGTTTACGAACACCCGCGCCAGTTCGATCAAAACCGGCTCCGTGTCAGGCGGATTCTCATAGAGGTAGCGCAAACGCACGCTTTTTAGCAAGGTGACTTGACGTCCCAAGTACAGGCCAGTGAAATAGCTTTGGGCGGAAAAGGCCTCTCCAACCGGCGTATAGACGATATGAGCCTGGGCCACCCGGGCCGGCCCGTGCTGGGCCACGGCGGCCACATCGCGTTTGTTCAGCTCTCGCTCTGCGGTGTCTATCCCGGCTCGCAGATTGAAT
>CAZDRW010000022.1:0-10331 GCA_964507555.1 uncultured Desulfarculaceae bacterium | reverse complement strand
GCGGCAGATCCTGGCCGTCCACCGCCACCACCTGCACCACCGGCTCGCCTTGGCGCACGGCAGCCCCGTTTCTCAGGTAGCTGACCACGAAAACCCTGTTGAGTCCGTTGACCCAATAGGGCGGCTTCAACTCCACCTCGAGGCGGTCCGGCCCCAAGGTAACCGGCTTTTTGATAAGGTCCGAACGGGCATGTTGCAAGGAGCGGGGCCAAACGTTGGGGCTTTGGTAGGGATCAGTAAGAAGCAACGGGCTGAACGCCAGCAATAAAGCCAAGGCCGAAAGTATCACGCCGGGCAGCTTGCGCTCCCTGCCCAGGCCCATCCAACTGGGTCGGCCCAATAAGGGCAAGGTGTTCTCGGCCAGAAGTCCCACGCAGGCCACTACAAATCCGCCCAGCCCCACTGCGCGCAGCCAGATGCTCCCAGTGAACAGGTCCTCCAGCCTTGGTTGCCACCAGGCTGCTGCCAAGGCAATGGTCCCTCCCACGCCCCACCAGAGCAGCATTAACGCCCTGAGCATCCAATAAAGGCTCATGGGCCTTGCCGAAGCGGCCTCCGCCGGTTCTTGGCGCCGCTTGCCCAATAGGCGCAAAACCGCCGATAGGGCCAGCGCCGCCAGCACCATGAGCATGGGCGTCAGACCGAACCAGCTAACCGCCAAAGCCGGCCCGGGCCCCAAGCCCACGGCGATAAAACCCAGCCAGGCGGTTCGCTGACTTCCGCCCCACAACCGGAGCACCATGAGCACCATGCCGGATATGGCCCCCCACAGAAAGGCGCTGAACAGGGGCTGAGCCAGTTCGGCCAGCGGTGGAGGCCAAGCGGTCACCAAATCGATGCGCAGCCAAGGAATCACCAAGACCCCGGCCATGGCCGAGATGGCGGCACCGGTCAAGGCCACGGTTAGGTCTCCCACCGGCCGCATAAGCATCTCGGAGCGCAGGGAAAGCGAGAGACCGGCCAGGCGCAAGGTGGTTCCGGCCAGATAAACCACGCCCAGCCATAGTTTGTAATTACCCAACTCGGACCCGGCCGCGATAAGCGCGGCGAACAGGCCGCCCAGCACGAACGCGATATAGGAAAGCGTGCTGGATTCAAAAGTGTAGCGCAGGTCCTCCTGGATGGGGCGCTTCCGGCGCAGGGCTTCTACAAGCGAGGGGCCGGCTAAAACCAGTAGCCAGGCCCAGGCGAACCACACTTCCTCCCGGCCCAGACGCTCCACCGCCACTCTGGGCCAGATAAAATAAACCGCTCCGGCTATCAACAGCGCCAAAGCGGTCTCCAGGAGCCATTGGCCCAGGCGGGAGAAATGGCCCTCGTCAGGCACCGGCCACCTCCCGGTAGATTTCCAGCGTCTCGGCCGCGGCCCGCGACCAGGAAAACAGTGCCGCCCGGCGTTGGCCCTGTTCTTTAAGCTCCCTGGATAATTCCGGGTTGGTCAAAACTCCCTCCAAGGCCTGGGCCAGCGCCCCGGCCTGGCCCGGCGGCACCAGAATGCCAGCCCGGCCCACCACCTCGGGCACCGCCGAGGCATCCGCCGCCACCACCGGCGCCCCGCAGGCCATGGCTTCCAGGGGCGGCAGCCCAAACCCCTCATACAGCGAGGGAAAGACAAAGGCCGCGCAGGCGGAAAACAAGGCGGGCAGATCATCATCCGGCACAAAACCCAAAAGACGCACCCTTTCCCTAAGCCCTTGCCTTGCAATCTCCGCGATCAGGGCGGGATACTGTTTATCCTCGCTTATCTTGCCAGCCAAGGCCAGCACGAAATCAAGATCGCGCTCCTTGAGTTCGGCCAGCGCCGCTAGCAAAGTGCTCAGGTCTTTGCGCTGGTCTATACCGCCCAAATACAGAAAGAATGGTATATCAGCGCCGAGGCCGTAGCGCTCAAGCACGGCTAGGCGCAGGCCAGGGTCCTCCACCGGCTTGAGGTTGGGATCGGCCGCCTCGTGGATAACTCTTATGCGGCTCTCCGGAATGCCGTACATCTCCACCAGATCGCTTTTAGAGCACTGGCTCACCGCGATGATGGCCGCTGCCCGGTAAAGGCAACGGGTCTCCAGCCAGCGCTCCAAGCGGAAGCGGGCGTCACTTTTACCCTGGCCGTAAAGCCCGGCCAGCTTCTGGGCAATAAGGTCGTGCACGGTGATGACCGTCTTGGGCCCCACCCGGGACGGCGCGTCCAAATGGGAAAGGAAATGCACCAATCTGCCCTGCCGCCAGGGGCCGGCCAAGGCGCGGCGCGCCAGGCCGTGGTGGCTGATGATACGTTTGCCGATGGGCAGCCAGGCCGGAGCGTATCCGGTGGGGATGCGCGGGAGGTCGTGCAATAAACCGGGGTCGGGAAGATTGGCTTGGGTGAGGAGCGCCAGATCAACCGGCTCGGCCAGTTCGGTCATGGCCTTAAGCAGGTTTTTGGCGTAGCGGCCGATGCCGCGCTCACGGTGGGCCTTAAAACCGGGCTGCAGAGGCCGCCCGTCGCATATCACCGAAAGCCTCATGCCGGCGGCTCCAAGCCCAGACGCCCGCTCAGCACCGTCTTCAGCTCCCGTGCCACCCGCTGGGGCCGGAAATGCTCCAGCCGCGCCCGCGCTCTCCTGCCCAATTCTTGACGCAGGGAATCATCACCCAGGATGCGGGCGCAGACCTCGGCGGTTCGCACATGATCCTTGCCCTGCAAGAGCACCCCTCCGTCACCTAGGGTGCCGGGCACGCCAGTGCTGGCGCAGGCCACGATGGGCATGCCGAAATGCATGGACTCCACCAGGGGCACGCAGAAGCCCTCGTGTTGGCTTTGGCAGAGGTAGAGATGCCCCACTTGGTAGTAAGACATGAGCTGGGCGTCGCTCACATGCCCGGCGAAATGCACCCCCGGCACGCCCAACTCCGTCACCATCTCCCTAAGGCCCAGGCCGTAAGCCATGTCCATGCCGCCGCCCACCAAAAGCAGTCGTGCGCCAGGCATCAGCTTGGTGAGCCAATAATGAGTCTTGATGAGATCCTCGATGCATTTGTTGGGCGCAATGCGGCCCACATGCAGCAGGTTGGGGCCGCGTTCCTTGAAGCGGCTCAGCACCGCCGGATCGGGGGCCGCCTCCAATTGATCCAGATCCAGGAGGATCGGCACCGTGGCCGTGGCCGGGCAGCCGGCCTCTGCAAGCTCGGCGCAGTTGTAGTCGCTCACCCCCAAGCCCAGTTCAACGGCCTGGGCCAGGGCCGGCAGCTGGCGGCGGCCCAGACGGGATCGGCGGGCCGCGTCGGGGCTCAGTTCCTCCAGAAACTCGGCCGGGGTGATGTTGTGATAGCGCAGCACCTTGCGGCCCGGCAGGGTGGGCAAGAGCTCGGCCAAGCCGTGGCCGATGGAGAAATGGAAGATCAGCACGTCCAGGGCCTTGGCCCCGGAGGCGTATTCCTGCCAGGGACGGGACTTATGGCGCAGTTTGGGATGCACGTGCTCGGCGAATATGTCCGAGGCGAATCCCCAGGACCGGAGTGCCTTCTGAATGGCCAGCACATCGTTGCCGATGGCGTCGCCATAGGAAAAGTCCGGCAGCATCTGGTGCACCGCCGGCTGTCCGCTGCGGGCCGGGCCGGAGTCCGCCTCCACCCGGGCAGCTGCCTTGGCCGGGGCCGGTTGCTTGCGGCGCGCCTTGGCCCGGGGCGGCTCCAAGCCGGCCGGCGGCGTGAAGTCCTTGAGCGGCTCCTTGGGCGCGGGCAGGGGCTCGGCCGCCAGGCGGTCGAGTAGCTCCACGAAACGCGCCGTTACCACGGGCCAGGAAAAATTATTCAGCACATACTCACGCCCGGCCTGGGCCATCTGCTCCCGCAGCTGGGGCCGCTCTAACAGGATGCGCAGGCCCTCGGCGAAGCGGGGGTAGTCGCCGAAGTGCAGCCCCCCCTTGCTGAGCTCCACGTGCTCCTTGGTCACCGCGCAGCCCGCGTGCACCATGACTGGGGTGCCGGCCAGCCAGGCCTCCATGATGACCAGGGAAAAGCTTTCCATGACCGAGGGCTGGATCAGCACCTCGGCCGCGGCATAGGCGTCGTACTTGTCCTGCTTGGAAACGAAGCCCAGGTCGATGATGTCCCTTTCCGCGCCGGGCGGGATGGGCGCGGGCAGGTTGCCGATCATGAGGAGTTTCAAGCCGGCAGGCCCCAGGCCGTCAGCCACAAAGCGGGTGAAATAGCGGCTCAGGAGAGGCACGTTCTTGCCCGCGTCCTTGCGGCCCGCATAGAGAATGAAGGGCCCCTTGATCTTGTATTTCTGGCGGAAGCGCTCCGCATCGGCGCTCCACGCAGAGTCCACCCCCTCGCCCAGAACCAGGGGCTCGGTCTTAGCCAGGTCGTAGAGCGAGGCGGCCAGATCGCGTTCGGCCGGCACATGAAAAACCACGGCGCGGGCGCTCTCGAAGGCGTGACGCACGCTGACAAGCCTGGCATAGCCTTCGTCGTGCAGGCAGGGGATGATCACCGATTTTTCGGGATGAACCAGGGGGCCCCACACCGCGGTGGTGAAAAGATAGGGAATGAAGAAAAACGGCCCCAGTTCGGGATGGGCCGCCACATGAGCGAAGAGCTCGGGGCTATGCACCATGTTGGCGAAAAAAACCTGTTCCTCCTGCGCCGAAATCCGGTGTCCTCCACAAATGCGGGTGTTCAGGGCGTTGAAGCGGGCGCCGTCGCGGGGGGCGGAGGGGAAGCGCATCACCCGCACCCCGTCCTCCAGGCTTTCGCCGGGCGGGTAATGGCCGTGGTCCCAATCCGATCCCAGGCCGGAGAGGCAGGTGGTAAACACCGTGATCTCCACTCCGGCCGCGGCCAGGTTCTGGGCGGTGCGCCGGGTTTCGGCCTCGGCGCCGCCGGGGATCTTCTCGCCGTACCAGGGCACCACAAAGGCGGCATGCCGGGCCGGGCTGTTCACTGCATCCGGCGGCATCTACTTGCGTCCCACCACCGCATAGTCCTGGTAGCTGTAAAGCAGGGAGTTGAGCCTTTGCACGTTGCGGTTCACCACCCCGGCCAGGCCGTCGTCGTTTTCGGTGAAGTTCTCCAGGCGATGGTCCGGCGGATAGGGGGAGAGGTAAACCACCTCCACCTGGCCCAGACCGGCCCAGCGCCAAAGGAAGCGGGCGGCCTCGGCATGAATGGGTTTGATGTGGGTCAAATCCAGGTAAAAAGCCCCGGAGAAAGTGGTGAGGCACTGAGGGTTCACGGTCTCGGCGATGAACACCCCGCCAGGCTTAAGTTTGGCCGAGCACAGGCTGACCAGCTCGGTGAGCTCGTCCAAGGGCAGGTGCTCGATGAGCTGGGCCGCCAAGACGCCGCCCAGGCTGGCGTCGGGCAAACCGCGCAGATATTCGATGGCGTCGCCCTCGGCCACCTCCAGGCCTTGTTTTTGGCAATAAGCGGCCATCTCGGGGTTAAGGTCCACGCCCTGGGCCTTAAGCCCCGCCTCTCTGGCGGCCTCCAGAAACTCGCCCCGGCCGCAGCCGATGTCCAATAGCGGCGCGTCATCCGTGACCGAGTCCTTGAAGTAGGGAAGGTATACTTCCTGGCGTTGTTTTATCTCTTGGCGGTCGCCGCGGTGCATGTCCTCGAAGGCCAAATAGCCCGACCCGCGCGCGCGCTGGCGCTCGGAGCCCACCATCTGGGCGGCCTCGGCCGAGATCACTCCGCCCTGGGCCAACTTCTCCAGGGTGGTCTGGATGCCGGCCAGTGCGTTTTCGATCTGGGAGCGGTCGGAGCCGGCCGCCCGCTCCAGGCCGGAGATGCGCGCCTCGGCATGGCGGCCAGCCTCCTTGATCTGGTTCTGCAACTGCTCGAACAGACGCTGGTAGTCACCGATGCGGGCCAGTTCGGCATAGAGCGCGCGGTTGGAATATTCCAACTCATCCAGGCGCTTTTCATTGTGGTTCATGCGGTGCCGGAGGTCGGTGTGCTGCGGCACCAGTACGTTAGCGAGCTTGACCAATTCGTCGTTGAACTGCACCTGCCGGGCCAGCCAGACGCCCAAGGGAAAGCCGGAAACCTTGTGCAGGAGCTTTTTTAGCCCCAGGATGAGACGGCCCACTGGCCCGCCGCGGTGAGTGGTGATGCCGCTCTGCTTGGCGTCCCACAGCTTTTGCAGGTTGGCCCCGCGCAAGGCCAGCTCAGCCTCGGCCCCGTCCTCCACGGCCTGCACGAAGTTCACCGGCATCTCCTCTATGCGGCGCACCTCATCGGGGTCGTAGAGCCCCTCGGCCTTTTTTTGCTCCACCGCCGCATCCACCTCGGCCAGGATAGCCTCCAGGGAGGGGGCCTTAGCCGCGTTATCTTTTTGCTCCTGGCTCATCAGCCCTCCCCTCGGCCGGAAAGCCCCCACTCATGGGGGGGACGGAACACGCCCTCGTCGCCCACCGGGCTGCGCATGGCAAATGACTGCACCCTTTTTATGTAGTCATAGGCGCGGCCATCCTTGGCGTGGGCGGCCACATCCAGAAAATAGGTGCCCTGCACCAGATCCAGGCGCGAGATCGCGCAACGCACGGTGCCCGCCTGCGGCGGATCGGTTAAGCCGGCCCGGTCGATATCGGTATTGCTGCCCCAGCAGACCACCTGATTGGCGTTCACCAGGGCCACGCCGAACACCAGGTCCTTTACCGGGCGCTTGATGCGATAGTCCAATTCCACGATGACGCCGTCGCCGTGCTTGAACACCGCCCGATCGGCGCCTTTGGCATCCAGGAGGCGCACGTCGTCGATAACCACCTCGCCGTCGCCCCAGCGCTCGGCTTGCAGGCGCTCGGCCTTATCGCGATGGCCCTCGTCGCGGCGGATGGCGTCTTCTTCCACCGCAACCTTTTGGCGGTAGGCGTCGATCACCTGGCGCGCCTCGCCCGCGGCCGCCACCAGGCCCCCGTCCAGCCACACCACCTCGTCGGCGTATTTCTCCACCGCGCCCATGTCGTGGGTCACCAGGCAGATGGTCTTGCCCGAGGCGCGGAACTCGTTTACCTTGTCCTCGCATTTGTGGGCGAAGGCCTCGTCGCCCACGGCCAGCACCTCGTCCACCAGAAGCACGTCCGGGTCCACGTTCACCGCCACGCTGAAGCCCAGGCGCACGTACATGCCCGAGCTGTAGGTGCGCACCGGCGCGTCGATGTATTCGCCCAGGCCCGAGAAGGCGATGATCTTCTCCAGGCGCTCGCCGATCTCCTTCTTGCTAAGCCCCAGGATGGTGGCGTTCAGGAATATATTCTCGCGCCCGGTGAACTCGGGATGAAATCCGGCGCCCAATTCAATGAGGCTGGCCACCCGGCCCCGCACCTTTACCTCGCCCTCGTCAGGCTTGTAGATGCCGGCCAGGATTTTTAAAAGCGTGCTCTTGCCCGAGCCGTTCTGACCGATCACCGCCAAGGTGCGGCCCGGCCCGATGGAAAGATCCACCCCGTTAAGCACCGTGACCAGATCCTTGCCGCGCCCCCGGGAAAAAGGCCGCAGCAAAAGCGACTTCCAGGTGGTGTAGTCGCTCTTTATCATTTCGCGGCGGAATCGCTTTTTCAGCCCCCGCACCTCTATGACCAGATCAGCGCTCATATCTTCTCGGCGAAGTATTCCTTGAAGTGCTCGAATATGATTATGGCCGCTGCTATCAGCGCCAGGCTAATGACCAACAATATCCCAATCAGGTTCCAGTTAGGCCAGCGCCCCCAAAAGAAGAGATCGTGATAGGCCAGGCTGAACACGGCGGCTGGGTTGAAATAGATCAAGAAACGATACTTGCCCGGCACTTGGCTCAGCGGATAGAGAATTGGGGTCAGGAAAAACCAGAGCGTGATGATATTGCCCAGGATATGCCGGGTGTCGCGCATGAACACGTTGGCCGTGGCCAAAATCAGTACCAATCCAAAAGTAAAAAGTATGTGCACCAAGGCCACGGGTATGAAGGCCAGGGCATTGATGGTTATGGGCATGCCGTTAACCAGCATGAAGCCAAAGAGGATGGGCAGGCTCAATAGGTAGTTGACGAAGTTGGCCAGCACCTTGACCGCAGGCAGGACTTGTTGGGGAAAAAGTACCTTGGTCACCAGGCTGCCGCCGTCGGACACCGCGCCGGCCCCTTCCATGAGGGACGATGAAAAAAATATCCAGGGCAGAAGGCCGGTGAACATAAACACCGCGTAGTTTTCCATCTGCACCCGGAAGTATACCGAAAACACCAGGGCATAGACCGACAGCAGAAGAAGCGGATTCAAAAACGTCCACAGAAAGCCCAGCACCGAACCCCGGTAGCGGCCTTTCAGCTCACGCCCGGTCAGTGCGTTCACCAAGGCCCAATGGCGCAGGAGTTCGCTGAAAAAGCGTAAAAAGATGTTTTGTTGCTTGGTGCCTGCCATGGCTCTTTTCTCAAAGGCTTACGCCGCGCCAGGCTTATGCCGGGCGCGCCTAACTCATACCCCAAAAAGCCACGATTATCAAAGACCTGTTTTTAATAGGCGTGGGGATTGATAAAGCCCCGAAACACGGTGAGCAGCATGATCTTGAAGTCCAGCCCCAGGGACCAGTTCTCGATGTAGTAAAGATCGTGCTCAATGCGGCGCTCCAGGGAGGTGTTGCCCCGCCAGCCATTGATCTGGGCCCAGCCGGTTATGCCGGCCTTCATCTTGTGCCTCAGCATGTAGCGGGGAACCTTGGATTTGAAATCACTGATGAATTCGGGGCGTTCCGGCCGGGGCCCCACCAGGCTCATGTCGCCCTTGAGGGCGTTGAAAAACTGGGGCAGCTCGTCCAGGCTGGTCTTGCGCATGAACGCGCCCAGCTTGGTGCGGCGGGGATCGTCTTTACAGGCCCAAACCGGGCCGCAATCCTCCTCGGCGTCCACCCGCATGGAACGGAATTTCAGCATGTCAAAAAGCTTGCCGTCTAAACCCATGCGCTTTTGCCGGTAAAACACCGGACCGGGCGATGAACGCTTGACACCGATGGCCAGAGCAATCATCAAGGGCCCCAGCAGCGCCAGGCCCACCAGGGAGCCCACAATATCCACCCAACGCTTGAGCACCCGGTTCCAGCCCTCCAGGGGCGTGGACCTGAGCCCGATGATGGGCAGGCCGTCGAACTCCTCCACGGTGCCCCGCAGGCTGATATAGCGGAAGAGATCGGGCACCACCTGCACGTCCACCATCTCCTCGGCCACGTCGTTCATCACTTGGATGATGCGGTCTTGGGACGCCAGCGGTAGCGCCACCACCACCACGTGCACCTGATGCCGGGCGATGACTTCCTGGATTTCGTTGTACATGCCTAAAATTGGCAGCCCGTCCACTTCGCTGCCCACCTTGGACGGCGTGCAGGTGAGGAAGCCCACGATGGTCAGACCCAGCACCGGTTGCTTTTTGATCTTGCCCGCCACCAGCCGGCCCAGGTCCTCCACGCCCACGATCAGCACCCGTTCGCTGGTGTAGCCCGGAGCAAAGCGCGACCAAAGCCGCCTCAAAACCGGCCGGTAGGCCAGCATGGCAACGATGATGAACACATAGAAGTGGACAAAGACCAGGCGGCTGAACTCATAGGGTTTGAGAAACCAAGTGATGGCGATGGCGACGGTCACGCCCAAAGTGCAAACCTGAAACACCGGCCAGATAAGCTGGTTCAAGCGGGCCCAGGGCCGGCGGTAAAGGCCTATGGCCTGCAGAACCACGGCAAAAACCACCATCACCAGGGCCAAAAGGGTTAGGTAGAGCTCTAAATCAGGAACGCCCTTGGTGACAGGCACCACGGGCGCGAAAAAACGGACATAGTAGGCCGCCAGCCAGCATAGCGCGACCATGCAAAGGTCGCCCATATACAGCACTGAACGGAAGAACTGGAGGCGTCTTTGAAACATGCTTGGATCGCCCCTGCTTCGCCTCTAGCGCCGGCCCTCTAAAAAGGCTGAAAACGCCGCTTGGCTACTTGCCGCGGGCCTTCTCCGTGGCCTCCTGACGCTTCTTGCAATCAAAGCACTGCGTGGTGACAGGACGCGCTAAAAGTCTCTTTTCGCCTATTTCCTCACCACAGGTCTCGCAGATGCCGTAGGAACCGTCCTCGATGCGCTCCATGGCTTCCTGAATCTTGGAGATCAGCTTGCGCTCCCGGTCTCGTATGCGCAATAGGAAGTTGCGGTCAGATTCCAGCGCGGCGCGATCCGTGGGGTCGGGAAAATTGTCTTTGCTGTCGGTCATTCCCGCCACGGTGCGCTCAGCCTCGGACAGGAGATCGTCCAGCTTTTGCTGCAAGAGCTGCCGAAATTCTTCCAGCTTTGCTTCGTTCATGCGTAACTCCTTAGAAGCCGTAGAGAGGGCAGAGTCTAT
>CAZDRW010000021.1:0-15688 GCA_964507555.1 uncultured Desulfarculaceae bacterium | reverse complement strand
GTCGTGGCTGGTGGGCCCCTCCGGCTTATCTACCACCAAGACCCCATCTTCACCGAAAAGAAACTTTCCCCGCCTTTTCATGCCCGGCCCTCCATGGCCTGGAGCAAACGGCCAATTATCAACTCCCTGGCCTGCGCCAGCGGCTTATCAAGGCTAATCCCGGCCGCGCTTTTGTGACCACCGCCGCCCAGGGCCATGGCCACTTCTGCCACGTCCACTTCGCCCCGGGAGCGCATGGAAATCTTCACACCGCCGTTTTTCA
The DNA here is from genome assembly GCA_964507555.1 of uncultured Desulfarculaceae bacterium. Classification (GTDB taxonomy): domain Bacteria; phylum Desulfobacterota; class Desulfarculia; order Desulfarculales; family Desulfarculaceae; genus Desulfocarbo. Next base: position 15,426 of record CAZDRW010000021.1, on the reverse strand, counting down.
ATTCTCTCAGCAGCGCCGCCACTCTCACCCCGGGAACGCCGCGGATGGCCTCCACTGCATCCTCCAGGTCGCGAGGGTCGGCCTCTGAATCCGCCAGGTCGGCCAGGGTCACTTGACCCACCGCCAGGCGTCCATCGGCGAAAATGCTCATCCCCTCCAAGATTCGGGACAGGAGCCTCAGCCGTTTCACCCGGGTGGCGTAAACTTCCTGGCTTACCAACCAAGGATCAGCCCCGGCCTCAATCAACTGAGCTGCGATACGAAACGCTTGGGGCGTGGCATTGGAATAGCGAAAAGAGCCGGTGTCGGTCTGCAACCCGGTAAACAGGCAGACCGCCGCTGCCCTATTAAGCTCCCACTCCTGTTTTAGCGCCATCTCCGCCAGCATCTGGCTGGTGGCGGCATAGCTGGGCTCAACCCAAGCTGGATCGCCAAACTCGATCGCGCCCCGGTGGTGATCAACAACAACCGTGCGCCCCACTTTCGCGAGATACTCGGCCTCCAATTGGCCGGCGCGTTCAGGTTGATGGCAATCCAAAAGCACCGCTAAACTCACTTCTTCCACAGGCGGAAATTCCTGAGTCACCAGCTCCAGTCCGGGCAGAAATCCATACTCCTCGGGAATAGGTCCCGCACTATGCACCCAGACCGTTTTGCCCTGTTGCCGCAACAGATGCATAAGCCCCAAGGAAGATCCCAAGGCGTCGCCGTCAGGATCGCGATGGGAAATTACCAGCACTCGCTCGGCCTGCTCCAGGGTTTGCGCCACAGGCCTGCTCAAGAGGGCTCCTCATCACCGCGTTCCGCCGCCGCGGCCTGGTCTGCCTCGCGCACTTTGCGGATCAGCTGATTCATGTCAGCACCCCGGGCCATGGAATCGTCATAGACCGGAACCAGACGCGGAGTGACCTTGGTTTGCAGCCTGGAAGCCAATTCGCGGCGCAAATAAGGCGCCGCCGCCTCGAAGCCGGCCACGGCCTCCGGAATTTTCGCGGCATCCAGCAAGCTAAAAAAAACTTTGGCTTGGCGCAGGTCAGGGCTCAGGTCAATTCCAGTGATGGTCACTTCCTTGAGCCGTGGATCCTTTACCTGCTTCATGATGAGCGCTGCCAGTTCAGCCTGGATTAAAGCGCCCACTCTCTTGGTTCTGCGCGTGACCAATAGAAATCCTTACAGCGCCGCTTTCAGCTGCGCCAGGGCGTGTCCGCCGCCGGAGCCCAAGTCATGTCTTTAAGGTTCAAGACTTCGATCCGCACGTCCACCACCTCAGCCAGGGCCAATCTCTCCACAAAGCGGCCGATCTCGTCCAACTGCCTGCCCACAAAGCTGGTCTGATTGCCACACACCGCGAAGCCCAGTTCGATACGCTGCCAAAGGTCGTTGGCCCCTACTTCGGCGGCCGCCGCGTTGAACCGGGCCCGCACGCGGTCGGTTATGGAGCGCACCACCTTGCGTTTGGCCTTAAGGCTTCCCGACTCGGGCAGATGCAGAGTCAACATGAGTGCGCCTACCACCATGCGGGCTTTCCCGTAAGAGCCTTGGACAAAGCATGTGAAGCGACGGCCATGCTTTTATAGCGAGGCCGCTACCTCGCGGGTGATATATATTTCGATCTCATCACCCAACTTAATATCGTTATAGTTCTCCAGGCCGATGCCGCACTCGAAGCCTTGGGCCACTTCTTTAACGTCGTCCTTGAAGCGCCGCAGGGAAGAAATCTTGGTGTTGGCGATCACCTTTCCATCCCTCAATAGCCGCGCCTTGGCATTTCGTTCCACCTTGCCGGAGGTGACATAGGAACCGGCAACGGTCCCGATCTTGGGCACGCCGAAAGTGTCACGCACCTCCACCCGTCCGATGACCTCTTCTTCCACCAGCGGAGCCAACATACCGGTCAGGGCGGCGGTGACGTCATCCAGCATCTGGTAGATGACCTCGTAGGTTTTAATATCCACCCGCTCGGCCTCGGCCACCTCGGACACCTTGCCGGCCGGGCGCACGTTGAAGCCGATGATGATCGCCTTCGAAGCGGCGGCCAGCATCACGTCGGTTTCGGTAATGGCGCCGGTGGCGGCCTGGATCACGTTCACCTTGACCTGCTCGTTGCCCAGCTTGTTCAAAGCGTCGACCACCGCCTCCACCGAACCCTGCACGTCGGCCTTGACCACCAGGGTGAGTTCCTGGACTTGGCCTTCCTGCATCTGCTCGAAGAAGCCTTCCAGGCTCACGCCCTTGACTTGGCTCAACTCGGTCTCGCGCTTTTTCTGTGCGCGGTGATCGGCGATCTGGCGGGCCACCTTGTCGTTTTCCACCACCACAAATTCATCGCCTGCTTCGGGCACTCCGCCCAGGCCTTGCACCTCCACTGGAATCGAAGGACCGGCCTCGTCCACCCGGCGGCCGAGATCATCGAAGAGCGCTCTAACTTTGCCCGCGTAAACACCGCAGACAAATGCGTCTCCGCTTTTCAAGGTGCCCTCCTGCACCAAGAGCGTAGCCACGGGGCCACGGCCCTTATCCAGGCGTGCTTCTAAAACATGGCCTCTGGCCATCTTGTCCGGGTTGGCTGCAATTTCCAGCAATTCGGCTTGCAGCAGAAGCATCTCCAAAAGCTCCGGCACGCCATCGCCGGTCTTAGCCGAGACTTCAACCATAATTGTATCGCCGCCCCAATCTTCAGAGACCAGCTCCAAATCGGCCAGTTCCCGGCGCACCCGGTCGGGTTCCGCGCCAGGCTTGTCGATTTTATTGATGGCCACGACAATCGGCACTCCGGCGGCCTTGCTATGGTTGATGGCTTCCTTGGTCTGTTCCATAACGCCATCATCGGCCGCCACCACCAAGACCACTATGTCGGTGACCTGGGAGCCGCGGGCGCGCATTTGGGTAAATGCTTCGTGACCCGGGGTATCCACGAAAACCACCTGGCCGCCGGTTTCCAGCCTTACATTGTAGGCGCCGATATGCTGAGTGATACCGCCGGCCTCACCACCCACTACGTCACTGCGGCGTATGGTGTCCAGTAAAGATGTCTTGCCGTGGTCAACGTGACCCATGATGGTCACCACCGGCGGGCGCACCAGCATCTCTTCGGGCTGATCTTGCTTTTTCTCAAGAAGACCATGCTCCTCGAAGCCCACACTTTCCACCTCGAAACCGAACTCATTGGCCACCAAGGTGGCTTCCTCAATATCCAATGACTGGTTGAGGGTTAGCATCATGCCCTGCTTCATGAGCCGGCCCACCATCTCGGCGGCCTTGACACCCATGCGCTTGGCCAGTCCGCCCACGGTGATCGCCTCGGCCACCTTTACCCGGCGTTTAATGGCCTTGGGCGTGGTAACCTCGGTCTTTCTCGATTTCTTGGGGGCCCCCCGCTTACGCCTGGAGCCACGGGCATCATAGAGATCCGCTTTATTTAAGATCTCTTTCTTGCGGCTCTTGGTCTTGCTCATGAGGAAATCATTGTCCGGAATAGACGCTGTCTTTTTCCCCTTTTTGCGCTTGCGGGTACCTTCGGTCTTTTCCGGGGCTGGGCCCATAGGCGGCTCAACTTCGGGGCGCTTAGGCGCTCCGAAACGGCGGCTTGGGGCTTCGGAGCGGCCGCCACCAGGTAAAGTCGGCGCTACCGGTTGCTTCGGGCGGCTGATAATTCGCGCTGGTTCATCCCCGCGCGGTTTGCGCTTGGGCTTGGGTTTGGACTTTTTCTCGGGCTCTGCAGCCGGTTTGGGCTCCGCCTGCGCCGCTCCCGCTTCTAGCGGCGCTTCGGCCGCTTTCTTAGTGGAGGCCTCCTCGACGGCAGTCTCCTGCCCTCCCGCCTCTGGCTGCGCCTCAACAGGTAACTCTGGCGGTATAGGTTCTACAACGGCCTGTGCGTCAGCCTTGAGAGTTGCGGCCTCCATAAGTGATTCATGCTCCACTTGCTCATCGGGCGTAGGCTCGGGTGCGGCCTCCTGCCTCTCTTCCTTGGCTGCTTCCATGGCTGGTTCTGTAGCAACTTCCTGAGCTTCTCCAGGCGCTGCTTCAGCGGCCTCGGCAACTTCTTCTTGCGCCTCCTCAGCTTCGGAGACAGCCTCGGCTTCTACTTCATCTTCTGGCTGCTCTGCAACTTCGTCTGCTTCGACTTTCTTGCGCCGGCGGCGAATAACGGTTCTGGTGACCCGTTTTTCCTCCACCACCTCTGAACGGGATTCCTTACTTCTATCCCGCACCGCTTGGGCCTCTTCGGGAGTGATGGTGCTCATATGATTGCGCACATCAAACCCCATCTCAATGAGCTGCCGGACCAACTCTTTATTGTCGACCTTCAGCTCTTTGGCCAGTTCGTACACCCGCATTTTGGCCATTAAAATCTCCTAACCATTCTTTCCAAATAGCGGCGAGGCGTCATTCTCTCGCTTTGTAAACTAGCTCCGACCAAGCCCCCTCGCCCAACTGCCTGCGAAAGATGCGACCCTTTTTCCGGTCGCGTGCGAGCGCCTCAAGGCACTCGCGCTTTGGGCAAATATAGGCGCCTCTTCCTGGCAACTGGCGGCGAGGGTCTATAAGCACCCGGTCGCCGCTTACAGCCAATCGCAGGAGTTCGCCCTGAGGTGCCTTGCGCCCACAAGCCACGCAAGTTCTCTGGGGCTGATTCTTCCCGCTGGGCGCCAATCCTTACTCGGCCTCCTTGGGCTCCTGGCTCTGGTCCTTTTCTTCCTGATCAACCTGAACAGACGCCTCCTCAGACTTGGTGTCTTCGGCCTCGGTTCCGGTTTCCTGGGCCTGCGCTTCAGCAGGAGCTTCCTCTTCGGCGGCCTCGGATAAGGCCGGCTCTGCCGGGGCATCGGATGAATCCTCGCCAGCCTGATCACCCGGGCTCACATCCTCGTCTGGTTCAGCTTGCTCCGCAGCGGTGCCCTCGGACATATAACGACGGGCGTCGGCTATAAGCACGACCGCCTTTTCTTCACTTACATCAGGCAGAGCAGCAAGATCAGCCGGATCGGCATCGGCCAGCGCCTCTGCCGAGCCATAGCCAGCCTGGAAAAGGACATCGGCGCGGACTTCGCCCACGCCCACCACGTCCAGGAGCGAACGGTAACCGTCGCGCAGGGCTTCGCCGTACTTGCTCTCGCTTTTAACATCTATGCGCCAGCCCGTGAGTTTGCTGGCCAAACGCACGTTCTGCCCACGGCGGCCAATGGCCAAGGAGAGCATCTCGTCGGCCACGATAACTTCCATAGAATGGTTGACTTCGTCTACCACCACCCGGCTGATCTCCGCCGGAGCCAAGGCGTTGACCACATAGCGCGCCGGATCAGGGTCATAAGCGATGATGTCGATCTTCTCGCCCCTGAGTTCCTGCACCACGGCCTGCACCCGGGAGCCTTTCATGCCTACGCAAGCCCCCACCGGGTCAACATCGCGGTCTTTGGAACTGACACCCAACTTGGTGCGACTGCCGGCCTCGCGGGCCACGCCTTCGATAGTGACGATGGTTTCTGCGATCTCGGGCACTTCCAGTTCAAAAAGCGCTTCTATAAAACCGGGGTGGGTGCGTGACAGCACAATTTGGGGTCCGCGGGAGATGCGCTTGACGTCCAGGACAAAGGCGCGCACTCTGTCGCCCGGGCGGTAGCCCTCGCGCGGCACCTGCTCCTTGGAAGGCAGCATGGCCTCGGTGCGTCCCAAATTGACGATGATGTTGCCTTTATCGAAACGCTGCACGATGCCGTTTATGATCTCGCCCTTGCGATCCTTGAAATCTTCGAAGATGATGTCGCGCTCAGCGTCCTTCATGCGCTGGATGATGACCTGCTTGGCGCTTTGGGCTGCGATGCGGCCGAAGTCGGTGGTATCCACCTTCACGCCCAATTCATCTCCCACCTGGCAGTCGGGGTCCAGATCCATGGCCTGTTCCAGGCTCACCTGAGTTTCGGGGTCATCGACCTCTTCCACCACTTCTTTAAACTCGAAGATCTCCACCTCGCCCAGGTCGTCGTTATAGGCGACGTCCACTTCCACCTTGGAACCCAGCTTGCGCCGGGCGGCCGAACGCATGGCCTCCTCCAGGGTATTGATTAGGATCTCGCGGTCAAGACCCTTCTCCCGGGCGACCTGATCAATCATGCTTTTTAGCTCGCTCATGCGTTAGCTCCGCAAAAGGACCAACAGATAAAGCCTTCAAATCTCCAGTTTGGCTTTTGCCACCTGGCTTAAAGGCACGGAGCGCACCCGCCCCTTGGTCTCTATTAAAACTTCCTCGCCGGCCAAACCTTTTAAGAGCCCCTTTACCGTCTCGGTGCGGCCTTCAGGGTCCTTGATCACCAGCCGGGCGGACCGGCCCGCGAAAATATCGTACTCCCGCGGATTCTTCAGCTGTCTGGTCAACCCCGGCGAACTCACTTCCAGCCGGTATTTGTTCGGCACCAGGTCCTCCACATCCAAAAGGTGGGACACCTGGCGGCTAACCAATGCGCAGTCGTCTAAAGTCACTCCACCCTCGGGGCGATCCACATACAGCCTGAGCACCCGCCCGTCGCCTTCTCTGCGCCAATTAAGCTCCACCAGCATCAAGCCTTCAGAGCGGACCACAGGCTCCGTCAATTCATGAAGCCTGGTCACGAACTCAGGCGAGTCCACATGGCCGGCCGGGCTCATAGCCATACACCACTCCGTCCCCCGGCGCCGCACACGGGGGCTTAAAAATCCCCACGGGCCGTGGACCGAACGAATCTGTCCGAGCATCATGGTTGGCCCAAGACAAGCCGGCCAGATCAGATCGGGTCCACTAATCGAAGAAAACTGCCGGACACCGGGGGGCGGCGCCCGATAGCCACCTCAAAAAGGGACACCCCGCCGAGATGAAGGCGCACCTTATCGGTGCCTCCCCTTCCCGCGGGCGGCAGTCGGTCGTCAAATGGATGGAGCGGGCAACGGGAGTCGAACCCGCGACTTCAAGCTTGGGAAGCTCGTACTCTACCAACTGAGTTATGCCCGCTCGCCAAATCGAGGCATGGTACCAACCGCAACCCGGCCTTTACCTGCCCACGAACGGCGGCCCCATCCGAAGCCGCTGACGGATGCTTATTATAGAGGAAAGTCTAGCCTTGGCAAGGGGTAATTAATGACTTATGGCATAGATAGCTGCGTCAGCCGGAAAATGCGCAAGCAATATAAATTTCAATATTGTATTTTGTCTTGACCTGTGGCATAGTTCGAACTTGTTCAAACCGTCTGTCAGGAATATTACCTTCCGAGCTGGAAGGCGACTTTACTTTAAGTACAGGCGCTCCTGCCCCCAACACCCGAACTCCATTACCAGGAGTTCGGGTGTTGATTTTTATTACCCCGCCTGCTATGCCTTTTGGCTGAAAGCACAAACGCCAATCCGGAGCCATGCTCATGGCAAAAGCCTCACAGGTCCAGAGGAAACCCACCGCCGCCCGCCTGGAGCGGTTAAAAACGGAAGTGCTGGATTCCGGCCTTTGCGTGGCCTGCGGAGCCTGCGTGGGCCTTTGCCCCCATGTATTATTTTACGATGGCCAGGTCGCAGCGCCCGACGATTGCGGCCTTGACCAAGGCCGTTGCTACGATCTTTGCCCCCAAGCCCTGGAACCCAATCAGGAAACCAGGCGAAAGGGGCTGCACGCGTTAGCCGGCCAAGAACCCAACCCGCCCCTGGGGCCGTATCAGGCGGTGTGGCAAGCCAAGGCCAAGTCGCCGGATTTGGCCGGCCGGGTTCAATACGGCGGCGTGGTGAGCGAACTCATGTGCCTGGCCTTGGATATGGAAGTGGTGGAGGAGGCTGTGCTGACCAAAGCCGGCCGGCGCGGCGCGCCGGAGGGCGTGCGGGTCCGGGAACGGGCCGGAGTGCTGGAGGCCGCTGGCTCTATTTACGCGGCAGGGGCATCTCTGGCCGCCTTGAACCTAGCCCTGGCCGAGGACTCCAGCCACAAACTCGGCCTGGTGGGGCTGCCCTGCCAGGCCTTGGCCGCCGCAGCCATGAAAGCCCATCAGGCCTATCCCGCCGCAGCCAAGCGCCTGAGCCTGGTGATTGGCCTGTTCTGCACCTGGAACCTGCCGGCCCGGGGCTTAAGGGCCTTGCTGGCCGCCGAAGGCGTGGACGGACCGGCTAGAAAGTACGACATCCCGCCGCCCCCGGCGGAAGTATTCCTGGTGGAGACAGCCTCAGCCTCCCAGGAAATCCCCTTGGCCAAAGTGCGAGAAAAGACTTTACCTGGTTGCGCCCATTGCCCGGACATGACAGCCGAGTTGGCCGACATATCCGTGGGCGCGATGGAGGGCCGGCCTGGTTGGAACACTTTATTGGTGCGCACCCCCACCGGCCAACGCCTGGTCGATGAGGCAGTAAAAAGAAGTTTGATTGTTTTGGAGGAGCCCGCCCAGGAATCCCTAAAGCATTTGCGCGCGGCGGCGGAAGGCAAGCGCACACGGGCTGCAGCCGCCTGGAAGGAGCGCTAAGCATGGCCGATTTGACCAAACTGATTCCGGGACAAATCGCTCTTTTGCAAGGCAATGAGGCCATAGCTCGCGGGGCCTTGGAGGCGGGCGTGGCCTTTTGTGCGGCCTACCCCGGCAACCCGAGTTCGGAAATATTGGAAACCCTGGCCGAAAGCGCGGACAGCGCTGGCATATACGCCGAGTGGTCGGTAAATGAAAAAGTGGCCCTGGAATCGGCGGCGGCGGCCTCCTTCACCGGCCTCAGGGCCATGGCTTCCATGAAGCAAAACGGGGTGAACGTTGCCCAGGACTTCATCTGCAATCTGACTATCTCGGGCAGCGGACCGGGCGGCCTGGTGCTGATAACCTGCGACGACCCTTCGAGCATTTCCTCCACCAACGAGCAAGACGCCCGCTTCATCGCCCGCCTGGCAGACCTGCCGCTTTTGGAACCATCCACGCCGGCCGAAGCCCTGGCCATGGTCAAGTTCGCCTTCGAGCTCTCTGAGGAAATTCGCAACCTGGTGGTGCTGCGCAGTGTCAGCCGGCTCAGCCATACCAGGGCCGGCCTGGTTCCAGGCAAGTTGCCAGGAGAGCGGCCCAAGCCATATTGGGACCCCAAAACCAGCTACTTCACCATGCCGGTGGTTCCCATGCACCAAAAGATGCACCAAAAGCTGGCCCGCGCCGGCCAAATCATGGCGCAAACCGGCTTCAACCGCTATGAGGGCCCGGAGCTGCCGGAACTGCTGATCATCGCCTCGGGCTCCAGCGCCCTGTACGCGTCCGAGGCGATCGCCTTATTGAAAGCCGACCAGAAGGCTGGCGTCCTCAAGCTGGGCTGCACTTGGCCGCTTCCCGCGGAAATGCTCCTGGAGCATCTTGCCAAAACAGAGCAGGTGCTTTTCGCCGAAGAAGTGGACCCCTTCCTGGAAAGCGAAATCAAGGCGTTTTACGCCCAGAACGTAACCCAATTGGGGATAAAACGGTTTTTCGGCAAGGCTTCGGGAAGCCTAGCCTCCACCGGCGAGAACTCGCCGGGTAAGCTGGCCGCAGCCATCGCCGGCATCTTGGGAATAGACTGGCGGGCGCTTGATAAAGACTATGCTGACAAAGCAACCGCCTTGGTCACCGCTTTGGTGCCGCCCCGGGAGTTCGGCTTTTGTCCGGGCTGCCCTCACCGCGCTTCCTATTGGGCGATCAAACAGACCTTGGCCGTGGACGGCAGGCAGGGCTTGGTTTCGGGCGACATCGGCTGCTACAGCTTGGGCGTGCTGCCTACCGGTTTCCGGCGGGTGAACTCGGTGCACTGCATGGGATCGGGGCTGGGCATATCCAGCGGCCTGGGTCAGCTGGGCCGTTTCGGCTTTAATCAGCCAGTGGTGAGCGTGGTGGGCGACAGCACCTTTTACCACGCGGCCCTGCCCGCCATGGTCAATGCCCGCTGGAACCAGGCTGACTACGTGCTATGTGTCCTGGACAACTCGGCCACCGCTATGACCGGCTTTCAACCCCATCCCGGCACCGGTCAAACCGCCTCCGGCCAGGGAGGATGCAAAGTCGACGTGGAGAGCATGTGCCAGGCCTTGGGCCTGTCTTACCGCATCGTGGACCCCTATGATCTCACCGCCACCCAGGAAGCCTTGTACGACGCCTTGCAGGAAGGCGGGGGATTGAGAGTGCTCATCTTCCGCCGGGTCTGCGCCCTGGTGCAGGGCCGCCAAGGCGGCCATCCCTATCGCATGCAGATCGACCAAGAGGCCTGCAGGGGCCAAGAATGTGGATGCAACCGGTTCTGCTCGCGGGTGTTCCGCTGCCCCGGCCTGGTGTTCGATGAGGCCAGCGGCGTGGCCGCCGTTGACGAGGTGACCTGCGTAGGCTGCGGGGTGTGCGCCCAGATTTGCCCGGCCGGCGCCATTGTGGCCCAGCCCAAAGAGGAGGTGGCGGCATGAGCACGGCGCTTAAATTAAATGTCGAGCCTCTTGATCTTATAATCACCGGCGTGGGCGGTCAGGGCAATGTGCTGGCCAGCCAAGTGCTGGGACGGGCGCTATTAAAGGCGGGCTACAACGTGACCGTGGGCGAAACCTTCGGCCTTTCCCAGCGCGGCGGCGCCGTAATGAGCATGGTCCGGGTGACCCAAGATAAAACCATGGGGCCCTTGATCCCGGAAAACCGGGCCACCGCCGTGGTAAGCCTGGAACCTTTGGAGGCTTTGCGGGTGCTGGGCGCCTATGGCAATTCAGAGGTTATGGTCCTCACCAACGACCGCCCCCTCATGCCGGTTAACGTTATCGCCGGAGCCTCCAACTACCCCGATCTTAGCGAACTCAAGGCCGCCCTCGAAACGCTGAGCGCCCGCCTCTATTGGCTGCCCGCAACAGAGGTGGCCTTGGAATTGGGCAACCCCATCCTGGCTAACGTGGTTATGTTGGGCGCTTTGGTCGGATGCGGCCTCTTGCCGGTGGGCTTGGCAGAAATCGAGTCTGCCTTGGCCGAAATGTTCAATGAAGCCAAGATGCCGGCCAACCGCCAGGCCTTGGCCAGGGGCTTAGAGCTAATGGCCTGAGCGGGGCTGATAAGAGGTCCAATTCTCCACATCGGGACGGATATGCAGCCAGCCGGCCTCTTGGGCCAGCTCTAAACAGACTATGCCCGCAAACAATATTAAGAGGGCCCAGCCGCCCAAACGTACCCAGGGCGAAGCGGGCCGCCAGCGAAGTAGCATTAACGCCGGAGCCAGGCCAAAGACCAGGCCCACTCCCAGCCCCCCCGCCAGGTCCAGGGCCTCCAGAAAAAGATTCGGGTAGAGATAAACCACGATAACGGGCGGAGCAAAGGTCAGCGCCGCCCTGCTCCAGCGCCCGGCTCCGGGCCACAAGTCCCGCCAAAAACCCATCAGACCTGTGCCCACCGCCATGTAGGAAGTTAGGATAGCGCAAATGGAAAAGATGCTGCCCGCCGTCATGATGCCGGGCACCTTGAGTTTTTGGGCCAACGGCACGGTTGCCGGCTGGTCGGCCTGAAAAGCGGCCCACAGGCTGGCCTCGCCGTTATGCAGGGGCAAGGCCCCCACCACCGCCGCGGTCAGAAACAAACCCAAAACCAACGTGATCAAGGTGCCCAGGCCCAAGGCAGCCAAGACAGGTCCCCGCTTAAAGCCCAAGGTGCGGCAGGTCAAGGGAACCATATTATGAAAGGCCAGGCTGCACATAATGATTGGCAATACCGAAGGCAGGTAACTCCAATCCGTGTAAGTCAGGCGCTCGGGCTCCATGCCCTGCCAAGACCGCCAGATTAGATATAAGAAACTGGCGCCCAAGAGCAGCATGAGCATTGCGTTGCCCCGGCGCACCACCGCCACCCCAAAAAGAGTCAGGGCGGTGGCCGGTAAAAAAAAGCCAAGCGTGAGCAGCGGGCGGCCCATTTCCCAATTCAAGAGGGCCGCAAGCACCGCTCCGGCGCCGGCCAGATAGGCCACCATCACGCCATAGTAGTTAATGAGGTAGCCTGCGACCGTCATCCAGCGCCCCCCGGCCCCAAGCTCCCGATGGAATAGCCAGGCCAGATCTTCTTGGTCTGCCCCGTTTTTTATCATGCCTTCGGCCAGGATCCAGGCGTTCACCCACATGGCCAGTGCGATAAGCACCAAGCCGATCACCGTGGGACCGAAACCGGAGAGACCCGTCTGCACCGGCATCCCCAAGATGCCGGCGCCAACCGCCGCGCCTGCAATCAATAGGGCTGTGCTCAACACCGGAGGTCGCTGGGACATGACGATGGTTCCTTCCCTCATGCAATATCAGCGTGTGCTAAAGTTATAGCACATGACGGGACACGGATAACCGTATAGGGAGGGTCGGGGTCGGCTATGTTCAAGCTCTGGGACACCAGGCCGGTGGTGGGGATTGTATTGTTCCCCCAAGTTGAGGTTTTGGACTTTGCCGGGCCATATGAGGTGTTCGCCGGTTCGGCCAACGCCAAGGGCAAGGCTCTTTTCCGCGTGCATACCTTGGCCGCGGTGCGCGAGGTGGAGTGCCGCGGCGGTCTACGGGTGCGGCCTGACTATATGCTGGATAAAGCGCCGGGCTTGGATATCATCCTGGTCCCCGGGGGGCCCGGTGCTCGAGAGTACCACCGGCAAAAACCGGTCCTGGCATTTCTTCGCGATCGGGCCGCCACTCCGGCCCATATCGTATCGGCTTGCACCGGCAGCTTTCTCTTGGCGGCAGCAGACCTTTTGGATGGCTTGGAGGCTACCACCCATAGCGCCCGTCTCCAAGAGTTCGCCAAAGCTTTTCCCAAAATAACGGTGAAGGCGCAAAAAATAATCGACCAAGGCAGGATAATCACCGCGGGCGGCGTGTCGTCAGGCATTGATCTGGCCCTTTACATGGTGGAAAAATATTACGGTGCCGAAGCCAGGAGCCGTGAGGCCACACGCCTGGACGGCCCCTGGACCTGAAATTTAATTCCCGAACAATTTTTTTAACCTACCCACCCCTTCTTCAACGTCCTTATTAAACTTTTGCCCGGTTGACTCCGGTTGGCCGCCTTCCTTTACCTTGCCCTGGGATTGCCCCTTAACCTGTTTTGGTCGGAACTTGCCTCCGGAACGGGCCGCAGCCTCAGCTTCCGCGCAGCCCGCCGCTTCGCCGGCTCCCGAGGAAGTGAGCGCTCCGGCCGCCGCCCCCAGCGGCCCGAGAATAGCGTAGCCACCAACAGTCTTGGCGATGGTCGTGATGGCCCCCACTTCGTCGATTCCTACTCTGGGCTGGGCCAAGGTGCCGGTCAATTTAAAGGGCTTGGTGAGCTCACCTAAGCTTATGCTGGCCAAGCCGCCGGTGGCTTTTTGGGTCATGCTCTTTTTAGGAGAAGGATGCATGACAAGATCCAATTCCTCACTGCCCAGATTAACCTTGCCCTCCCCCAGGACCACCATGTTCTCGGTGTTGAGCAGAATCACGTTGCTTTTTGCCTTGCCGGCGGCCACCGTGAATCCCATCACCAGACAATGCAATTTGGTGTAAGGCTGGCCTTTGGCGGTGGGGACGATGATATTTCCCAGGACCGGGCCCAAATCGCCTCCTACCACCTCCAGGTAGCGGTTGTTAATCCTGCCCTGCTGGAGCATTAGAAGCAATTGCCCATTTAGCCCAGCCATTATGCCGGCAACCGACTCCCCGACCCCTGTCAGCCCTGCCTTAACCTCCAAAGGTGCTTCCACGATCTTGTCTTGTCCCAAGCCGCCCAGGAGCTCACCCGACTGGCAGCCGACAAGGCTAAACTCCAAATCGACCCGCGCAGCTTTGGCTTGAGGCGTAAGCGAAAGCGAGGCTTTTAGCGCGCCTCCGCTAAGCTTAGCGGTGAACGGCTGCAAGGCAAGCTTGCCATCGCTCAGCTTGAGATGAAGGTTTAGGTCCTCGAGCTTCAGCTTGTCATGCACAACCTTTTGAGCCTTTAGCGTGATATCGGCATCAACTCGCTTGATTGCCTCTAGCGCCAGAGGATCGGAGGGGAATATTTTCCCCCTGAGCGGAATGGGCTGCGCTTTACTCTTCTGTTTGGCCTTAACCGCTGACGACGTGGCGGGTTTGCTCGCTTGGTTTTGGGTTGGTTCAGCCTGTCCGCCGCTTCCTGAAAACTTGATCAAGTCCAAGGTGTCGGCTTGGATCTCAGCGGCAATAACCGGACACGAGGCTGAAAGATCGGCTTGCAGCCAGCCGTTGAGGTCGCTTCCTTGGGCCGTCAGCTTGAGCCCGCTCAATTTGTAAACCTTGGGCTTAGGATCGCTTAGCTTGCACTCCAGGCTGAAAGGCCCCGCCAGACCGGCCATCGGGCCCAGCTTGGCCAGGTCGTCCCCCTGGGCCTTTACATCAAGCTCCAGCCCGCTCCCCAACAACAGTTTTTTAATCGAACCCTTTATTGCCAGTTCAGCGCCGCGGAAGCCCAGCTTTACTTCAACCGGCCAGGGCCCGGCCCCTCCCGCCAAACCGACCAGGGAGCCCACCTTGCCTGCCAAGGAGAACGACTCGTCATCCAGCAACCCCTTGGCTTCCATCCGCACCGGTTTATCCATGCCGGGTAGCGCCCCCTTCAGCCTCTGCAAGACCAGTTTATGTTTTCCACCGCTTTGCTGGTTTTGGTAGACCACCAGGCCGTTTTCTATGCGCAGTTCACGAAATACCAACGGCGGAAGGCTGAGCTCCTTTTCCGCGGGTGACTTGGAGGCCGCGGCAGGAGACGGCCCTGGCTTGTTCGCCGCATTGCTGGACGAGGTCTTTGCGGCCGGCGGCGAAAAGTCCAGGTTGGAGATGCCATCCCGGTTAATTTCGATAAGCACGTCCGGTTCGATGAGCACGAGCTTGTCCAGTTTGATCTTGCCGAAGATTAGCGGGATCAACTCAATACTCACCTCCAATCTTTTAGCGCTTAGCATCTGCTGGCGGGCGCCCCATTTGGCATTGGCCAGCGACACCTGCTCCACCAAAAGAGTAGGGCTGAGCGACACCTGTAACTTGATATCGCCGCCTAAGGTGAGATCGCGGCCAGTAGCATTTTTCACTTCTGCAATAATAGTCGGCTTGAGTTGGTTGAAGTCATAGCTCATCAAGATTGCATAAACGGCGATCATCACGATCACCAATAGGCCAGCAACTCCCGCCGCAATCCATTTCCAGCGCATGGATAAGCTCCTTGCGTAACCGTGGTCAAAAACCCGTCACCAATTGCTTTACTTAAATTATACAGATTCGCCAGACAACAATGGCATAGGTTTAGACGGTCTCCCATCTGCCGGATCATTGGCTGGCTTTAGCTTCGCCCTGTTGGGCGAGACCCGCAGATGCACGATGCTTCCCTGGCAGGGCAAGGGCGGCTCGTGTATACGAGCCGCCCGGTTGCATTAGGCTTACATGTTGCTTTTGTTCAAGTTGCGTTTCAGGTTGTTTTTGACGTATTCGGCGATGGTTTTGGTGTTGG
>CAZDRW010000020.1:0-16189 GCA_964507555.1 uncultured Desulfarculaceae bacterium | reverse complement strand
ACCTCTGGTGGTTGGTTTGTCCGGAGCCAGCGGAATCATTTACGGCGTGGAGTTGCTTAAGGTGCTTAAGCAACTGAGGCACCCGTGCCACCTTATCATCAGCGAATCAGGAGTGCGCAATCTGGCCATAGAAACCGAGTACACCCCGACCGAAGTGCGCGCCATGGCCGATGTGGTGTACGAGGTGGACAATGTGGGCGCGGCGGTGGCCAGCGGCTCCTTCCGCACCAAGGGTATGATCATAGCGCCCTGCACCATTAAGACCCTTTCGGCCATCGCCAACTCCTTCAACTATAATCTTCTGATCAGAGCCGCCGATGTGCATCTCAAGGAGAAACGGCCCTTGGTCTTGATGGTGCGGGAAACTCCCCTGCACAAGGGACACCTGGAGTTGATGGCCAAGGCCGCCGATCTGGGGGCGGTGATTCTGCCGCCGGTTCCAGCCTTCTACCACCATCCCCGCTCCATTGAGGACATCATTCATCAGAGCATCGGAAAGGCCCTGGACTTTTTCAATATAGAGCACAATCTTTTTAAGCGCTGGCAAGGAAACGGCTCCTAATCTTGACACCGGTTTAGCCTAGCGCCGCAAAGACGCTGGCGCGCCGCTTCCCGGCCTTCCGAGCCGCGACAACCACGACATTCCAGATGGAGTCACATAATGTTGTTACCCCGCTTTGAATATTATCAGCCATCTGACCTGGGCGAGGCCTGCCAGGTACTGGCTGAACTCGGTGATTCGGCCGCAATATTGGCCGGAGGCACCGACTTGTTGGTTAATTTGAAAACCCGCAAGGCATCGCCGGAACATCTGGTGGCCTTGAGCGGTCTGGACCAGCTCAAAGAAATTAATAATGGCGGCGGCTCCCTCCGCCTGGGCTCCGGAGTCACGGCTGGTATTCTGGCCGACGGCCCGGACACCTTGTCCAGCCTCACCGCGCTCATCCAGGGCGCGGCCAGCTTGGGATCGCCCCAGATACGCAACCGGGCCACGGTGGGAGGCAACCTCTGCTCAGCCCGTTCAGCGGCCGACCTGATACCGCCGCTGTTGGTCCTGGGCGCCAAGTTGGTGCTCGCCAGCAGCAAGGGAGAACGGGAAGTCGACCTGAACGATTTTCTTTTGAGCGGCGCGCGCACGATCTTGGCGCCCGGCGAGTTGCTCACCGCGATCAAGCTTAAGGCTCCGGCCGCCGGCAGCGGCAGCGCCTTCATCAAGCTGGGCCAGCGCCGGGCCATGGAGATCGCCCGGGTCAACGCGGCTACCTCGATCGCTCTTGCCGGCGACGGCAAGACCATCCAAAGCGCCAGGGTGGCTTTGGGCGCGGTGGCCCCCCGGGCGATTCTCTCGCAAAAGGCAGCGCAGCTGCTTAAAGGGCAAACTGCCAGCGAGGAGCTCTTCGCCCAGGCCGGACAGGCGGCGGTGGAGGATGCCTCGCCGCGCACCTGCCATGAATTCAAGTGCGAGGTGGTGTCGGTGCTGACCCGGCGCTGCCTCATGCAATCCTGGCAGCAGGCAAGGGGGCAAGCATCATGAGCAAACACCAAATCACTCTTATGGTAAACGGCCTGGAGCGCGAGCTTCTGGTGGAGCCCAACCGCACCCTTACCCAGGTGTTACGCGAGGATTTGCGGCTCACCGGAACCAAGCACGGCTGCGGCATCGGCGATTGCGGCTGCTGCACGGTGCTCATGGACGGCCAAGCGGTCAACTCCTGCCTGCTTTTAGCCTTCGAGGCGGTGGGCCATGAAATCACCACCATCGAGGGCCTGGCTGACGGCAACCGGCTGCATCCCCTCCAGGACTCCTTTATTGAACTGGGCGCGATTCAGTGCGGCTTCTGCTCTCCCGGTATGATCCTGTCCAGCAAGGCCCTGTTGGCAAATAATCCCTCGCCCACTGAAGAAGAGATTCGCATGGGTCTTAGCGGTAACCTCTGCCGCTGCACCGGATACCAGAAAATCGTGGAGGCGGTGCACGATGCTGCCCAAAAGATGAAGGGGGCCAGCTCATGAGCAAACAATTCGATGTGATCGGCAAGCGCTTTCCCCGCAAGGACGCCCCGGCCAAGGCCACCGGCCAAGCCCAGTTCGTGGACGACATGGTTTTCCCGGACATGCTGTGGGGCGCCATTTTGCAAAGCCCTCATGCCCATGCCCGTGTCTTAAACGTGGACACCTCCAAGGCCCAGGCCCTGCCCGGCGTCAAGGCCGTGATCACGGCCAAGGACGTGCCCGGCACCAAGTACGGCGTGTCCCCGGCCCGCTATGACGAGACCGTATTCGCCATCGACAAGGTACGCTACGTGGGCGACGAGATCGCGGCGGTGGCGGCGGTGGATTTGGAGACCGCTTTGGAGGCGGTGTCGCTGATCGAGGTAGAATACGAGCCCTTGCCAGCGCTGCTCACTCCGCAAGAGGCCTTAGCCGAAGGCGCGCCTTGGATCCATGATGAATTTCCCGGCAACATCGGCGGCGAGGTGCATCAGGAATTCGGCGACGTTGAAAAAGCGCTGGCCCAGTGCGACATAATCCGCACCGACACCTTCCAGAGCAAGCGCCAGGACGGGGGCGCCATCGAGCCCCACGCCGCCATCGCGGTCTATGACTTGGACGGGCGGCTCACCCTGCACAGCGCCACCCAGGTGCCCCATTATGTGCAGCGCACTCTGGCCATGGTCACGGGCCTGCCCATATCCAAGGTGCGCGTGATCAAGCCGTACGTGGGTGGCGGATTCGGACCCAAGAGCGAGGCCACGCCCCTGGACCTGTGCTCCAGCTTCCTTGCCATGGCCACCGGCCGACCGGTCAAGATGCTCTACACCCGCGAACAGGTATTCCTACACGGCCGCGCCCGCCACGGCTATTTCCACGTGATGACCCTGGGCGTAAAAAAAGACGGCACCTTGCTGGCCCTGAAAAATCGCTGCGTCATGGACGGTGGGGCCTATTCATCATTCGGCATCGCCACGGTCTATTACGCCGGCTCTCTTTTGGGCGCGCCCTATAAGCTCCCCAACATGAAGTACGACGGGGTGAGGGTCTACACCAACAAGCCCGCCTGCGGCGCGCAGCGCGGCCACGGCGGAGTGCACGCCCGCGCACTGTTCGAGCAGCAGTTGGACCTCATCGCCGAGGAGCTGGGCATGGATCCGGTGGAATTACGGCTCAAGAACATCATGGAAACCGGTGATGTCACTTGCAACGACTTGGCCATGTCGTCTCTCGGCATGAAGGAGTGCATCGAAGCGGTGCGCGACGGATCTAGCTGGAAAAACAAGCGCGGCAAGCTGCCGCCCGGCAAGGGCATCGGCATGGCTTCGGGCTTTTTCGTTTCCGGCGCGGGCTACCCCATCTACCGCTCCGAGACGTACCACTCCACGGTCAACCTGAAGGTGCAGGAAGACGGCGGCGGGGTGGAGGTCCTTACCGCCGCGGCCGAGATCGGCCAGGGGGCCGAAACCATGGTGGCCACCATAACGGCCGAGGCCCTGGGTGTGAACTATAACGACGTGCATGTGCAATCAGGCAGCACCGACTTTGGTGTGGACCTGGGCGCTTATTCATCGCGCACCACCCTCATGACCGGGCACGCAGCCAAGCTGGCCGCTGAGGATGCCAAACAGCAGATATTGGCGGAGCTTGCCGCGGAACTTGAGATCGACGTGAGCCGCCTGGACATCAAGCGCGGCGAGGTGATCATTAGCGGCGAACCGGTGGACATTACCCCCATCCGCACCATGTACATAAAGGAACACCGCGGCTGGAACAATATGCCCGAGGGCGACAACCTCACCTTCCGCGAGGCCTCGCGCCTGGCTTTCCTGCGCAAGGGCTCCATCACCGGCTCCGGCGCTTACAAGCCGCCTCCCTTGGGCGGTAAATTCAAAGGCGCGGCGGTGGGCACCTCGCCGGCCTATGGCTGCTCGGCCCAGGTGGTGGAGGTGACGGTGGACATGGAGACCGGCCAGGTTTTTGTGGACAAGGTTACCGACGCCCATGACTGCGGCCAGGCCATCAACCTCACCCAGGTGGAAGGCCAGATGGAAGGCTCGGTTTCCATGGGCCTGGGCGAGGGGCTTTTTGAGCAGGTGAAGTTCGACGCCGAGGGCCGGGTGGAAAACCCCTCCTTGGGCGACTACCGCATCCCCACCATTATGGACATACCCAACATCCAGAGCCTCGTGATCGAAAGCGGCGAGCCCAACGGGCCGTTCGGAGCCAAGGAGGTGGGCGAAGGCGGCATCATGCCCACCATCCCGGCGCTCTTGAACGCGGTGCGCAACGCAGTGGGCGTTCAGGTGAGCGAGTTGCCGCTCATACCCGAAAACATGCTGCTGGGCATCCAAGCCCTGAAAAAGAAGTAGCCTAAGACTTGCTGGGGGTAGCTAGGGAGCAGCGGGGGCGGGTAAAAATGGGACGGCCTAAACTTGGAGCCATGGATGATCTTGGCGATGCTTTAGGCCCGGATGGCCGGAGCAAAAAGATCAAGATCGTGGTTTACGGCGAAGAGGTAATTGAGAAGACCGTAACCCTCAGCGGAGGCTGCGGCAGGGTTTACCTGCCCCGGGAATGGCTGGGCAAGTCTGTCAAAATTATCCTGCTGTAGCCATCAGGCTGGAGAGCCGCCGGGATTTAGACCTAGCACTGAAGCTCAGCCCAAGTCTGCCCCCAAGGGGGAGAGGCTGGCGCTGAAGTTCGCCAACAGGTATTTTTATGGGGAGAACATTTATACAGGCGGGACATTTGATGCCTGACGATATAACCATAATCCTGGACGGACTGCCCGAGCAGGTGCCGCCTGGCCTGAACCTGGCCCAATTGGTTGACCTGAAAAAAGCCCATCACATGGAACTCATCGTGGAGCTTGATGGACGTTTTGTGCATCCCCGGGACTATGGTTCCACCCATCTAACATCTGGTGCCAGGGTGGAGCTTCTTCTCCCGGCCTTTGGCGGCTAGCCCCCCGGCCTTTAGCGGCTAGATGTAGCCGTTCTCGCGGTACCACACAGCCGTTAGCCGGAGCCCTTCATCCACCGAAACCTTGGGATCGTAGTCCAGTTCCCGGCGGGCCCGGTCGATTTTGAAGGCCCGGTTCTGCCGGAACCAATCCGCCCGGCGCCGGAACAGGGGCGGCTCCCAGGGCAGCGGCTTGAAAGCCACCTCGCAAAGCGCGCTTATTGCATACACCGGCCAGAAAGGCACATGCACGATCTTGACCTGAGTGCCCATGGCCTTGGCGATGCGCTGCACCAGGTCCTTAATGGTGACGAATTCCTCGTCGCCGATCAAATAGGCCCGGCCCAGAACCCCCTCGGCGTCCTGGGCCAGCAGGAAGGCATCCACCAGGTTGTCAATATAGAGCGGGTGATACAAGGCCTTGCCCGGACCGGCCATGAGGAAGCGTCCCTTGGCCACCCGGCGGTAGATCATCAGAAAGCGGGCCGGGTCGCCCGGGCCGAAGATCGCCATGGGCCTAAGCGTCACCGCCTCCAAGCCACGGTCCACGAACTGGTTGACCACCAGCTCGCCCTGGTACTTGGTGTACTGGTAGTAGTCCTCGGGCTCGATGGGGGTGTCCTCGTCGCCGGGAGGGTTGTCCACGTTGCCGTGCACCCCTTGGGTGGAGCAATAAACCACTCTTCTGACCCCGGCATCCATGGCCGCCTGGCAGACCAGGCGGGTGCCTTCCACGTTCACATTCCAATACACGCTTTTGGGGCGGTTGATTTCGCGGAAGGCGGCCGCCATGTGCTGCACGATTTCGCAGCCGTCCACCAAGCGCCGCACCAGGTCCTGGTCGGTGACCGAGCCCAGACTGATATCCGCGCCCAGGCGCTTAAGCTCGTCATAAAACAGGCCGGGCTGGTTATCCAGCACTCTCACTTCGTGACCCTGGCTCAACAACCGCCGCACCAAATGAGAGCCGGTGAAGCCGGTGCCTCCGGTAACCAAAACCCGCATAATTGTCTCTATCCCGCGAACCCAGGCCGCCCCGCCGGCCTGGAATTGCTGCATTGCAGTGCATTATTAGCAGCTGGCCGTTGGGGGAACGCCTGTCCAGCCGCGTTGGCATAAATTTACTAGAAGAACCAGCGCAGACCCAAACCATAGGACACGGTGTCCAGGTCATAGGTGAAATGCCGGTCTATCTCATTCATTCCGTCGATCCGGGTGCGATAGTGCACCTCGGTATCCGCCTTGTTCCAACGAGCCTCCAGGTTCAGCGCCAAATGCTCGGTGAGGAAAATGTCCACGCCGAAACCAAAGGCCCAGCCAAATGAATTAGCCGGTTGCATGTTGCGCAAGCGCCGGGTGGAGTTCTGCCAATCCTCCGGTGGCTTGCCCGCCGAATATTCGTCAAATTCCTTGACGCTGCCATACCCGTAGCGCCACCAGTTGTTTTCATCAAACCTGACCCAATTCCAGGTCAGGCCGGCAACGGCATAGGGCGCCAAGCGATATTTCTTGAAATGATGCCGCACGGTGATGCCGAGCATAAAGGTTTCCCAGAAAAGCTTGCCGTCGTTATCCATCACCGCGCCGAAATGGTCGTATTCCAGAACCAAGCCGCCATAGGGACAGAAGGTGACCAGGGCATTAAAGTTGGTGGGGTAGAGCTCGATTTTTTCGTCCACCGTGTTGGCGTATATGGTACCGGTGAAGGCCTTGTTTCCGGTGAGCTCCCATTGTTTCCAGCGGACGCCCACCGCCACCTCATCCACTAAGCCGGCCATGGCCGTGGTAGCGGTAAGCCCCAGCATGAGGGCCGTCACAAGTAGAACTTTCCATAATTTTGCGGTCATAAGCCATTACCTCCGCACATATAATGATTACATGTCCATAATGGCCGGAGCTGGCGGGGCGTGGTAAAGCGCGCCTCGGAAGAGGGTTCCGGTCTTCCAGGGTGCTCCCCGACTCGCGTAATTTGCGCGGGCGAGGTAAGCAGCCCAAGATTAATGAAGTATCCCGAAAAATGCAACCCATGATAGGTGAAGAAAGCCCCGCCGCTCCGTTTGGGGATTTTAAACCCTGGGTGCAGCGGTCTCCTTGACTTGGACCGGTTCAACGTGTACTGCTTAGCCAAGCCGAGCTTGGGAGCTAATACCTCAAAGCCTGCCGCGCTGTTTGGGCCGTGGTTGGACGTCATCCTGACCGGCCGACAGCACTGCCATGCCGGTCTAAACCGCAGGCAGGAAAAAAATGCGCGAGCCTTTCATCGTAGCTTTGGATGCAAACTTTTTTCAGCTAACCCCTTTTGGCTAGACCACGGCATGCATATACTATTAGCAGCTTAGCGGCCTGAGCTAAATCGGGTGGTGCACAATCCCAACTTGCGGCATTTTTTGAAGCTTGCCTAAAAACAGGTTTGCCGCACTGCAAAATGAGTTGCCATGGAAGCCCTTATAGTGGTCCCCACATATAATGAAGCGGAAAACCTCCCCCGCTTGACTGAAACCCTGCTAAACCTGGAGCTGGACCTCGGCATATTGGTGGTGGATGACAACTCCCCGGACGGGACCGGCCGCATGGCCGACGAGATGGCCGCCAGCGATCCCAGGATCATGGTCCTGCACCGGGAGGGCAAGCTGGGGCTGGGAACGGCCTATGTGCAGGGCTTCCGGCACGGCTTGCAAAACAGCGACGCCCGTTTCTTCGTGCAGATGGACGCCGACTTCTCCCACAACCCGTTCAAGGTGCCGGAATTGGTCGCCACCGCCCGCGGGGGCGCGGTGGCTATCGGCTCGCGTTATGTGGCCGGCGGCGGGGTGAAGAATTGGGGACTGGGCCGGCGCATCCTGAGCAGGGGAGGCAGCCTTTACGCCCGGATTATACTGGGGCTCCCCCTAAACGACGTGACCGGCGGATTCAAATGCTGGCCGCGGCCGGTTTTGGAGGATCTGAACCTGGCCGCGGTTAAGAGCAATGGATACGGCTTTCAGGCAGAAATGAGCTACCGCGCCCATAAGCGCGGCCACAAGCTCAGCGAAGTGCCCATCACCTTCGTTGACCGCCGGGTGGGCCAATCCAAAATGTCGATGGGCATCGCCTTGGAGGCGCTGTGGATGGTTTGGAAACTGCGCTTCAGCCGATGAGTGATACCAGCCGCCAAAGTCTGCCTCGGCCCGCCACCCTCACCCCCCTCGGACCCTGGTTCCGCTGGGGCTGGCAAGGGCTGTTCATCACAGGCCATTCAGCCAACCAGTTTTTACGCTTCTGCCTGGTGGGCGCCAGCGGCGTGGGCGTCAATGAGCTTGTCATGTGGGCCCTGTTCACAGGCCTCCATTTGCACTATATACTCGCCTCAATCTGCGCCTTTCTGGTGGCCAACATAAGCAACTTCGTACTCAACAAGGCGCTCACTTTTGCGGACAAGGGGTGGGGCTTCCCCCGGTTGGCTTCGCAATACCTGCGTTTTCTGGCCGTGAGTCTGGTGGGGCTGGGCATCAACCTGGCCGTGCTTGTGGCTCTGGTAGAGCTGTTCAAAATAGGTGCGGTGTTGGCCAACCTGGTCGGCGTGCTGGCGGCCACGGGGAGCAATTTTTTAGGCAGCAAATTCGTGGCGTTCAAGCGATAACCTTTAGCCTAGCTTGACCGCGTTCGCCCACCTCCGGTAAACTTGGCAAGCCGTCTGGTCAACTATCTACTTTCACGGTTCATCCTGGAGGCTGCCGTGGCGCGCGCTCCGGTAGACATGGAGGGCCGGCCCGTTGCCGGAGCCTGGCGAACGGGACTGCTCATGGCCTTGGCCCTGCTGGGACTGGCCCTGGTGCAGACCCATCCCTTGTGGCTCCATGCCGCTGAAGGCATTCCCTACGGCTACCGGGTGGTGCCTGGCTATGAGCTGGTGCCCGCCATGCCCGGCGATCACCTGCAGTTCCTCTATTGGTGCTGGCTCATGGGCGACAACCTGTTCGGCCCTTCTTCGCTTTTCAGCAACCCCTACGAGTTCAGCACCTTCCTCACCCCTCACGGGCTGCCGGGGTTCGCCAATTTCCCCTTCTCGCTCCTATATGTGGTGTTTTCACCCTTGGGACAGGCCCCGGCCTACAACGCCCTGGTGCTCCTCTCCTACCTCCTGGCCGGTCTCGCCGCCTATGCCCTGGCTATGGAACTCCTCAAGGACCGGGTAGCGGCCCTGCCCGCGGGGATCATCTTCGCCATCCTGCCCTTCAGGGCGGCCCAGGTCCTCTCGGGCCATCTATATGGCTTCGTGGCTTTCCTGTTGCCCTTGATGCTCTATTGCCTGGAACGCGGTTGGCGTCAAGCCTCCTGGCTGTGGGGCGCCGGCGCCGGCGCCTGCCTGCTGATCATGGGGCTCATGGAGCCCCACCTGGTCTACTACAGCTCGCTGTTTGTGGGCTTGTACGTGCCGCTCAGGCTCATTATGTTTCACCAAGCCCGCGAACCCCAGACCGGCGGGTTCAGGGAAGTCCTCATGGTGGCGGTCGGGGGGCTGGGCGCGGGCCTCATGGCCCATGTTTCGCTTATCCGCCGCAGCGGCGATTTCCTGGGTAGCGGGTTGTGGGAGGCGCTGGGCATCTACCTAGTGGCGGCGCTCTGCATCTGGCTGCTCTTAAGCTGGCTGACCGTGGCGCTCACCTTGTTGCCTTTGGCCAGGGTCAGAAAGATACTGGCCAGAGGCTTTCTACCCTTGGCCATCCTGGCCTTGTACGCGTTGCAACTGAAGCTAGACCTGCCCTATCTGGGCAGCGCGCTTTTGGTCATCGCCCTGGCCGCAAGCCTCTATCTCACCCTGCCCCAGCTCTGGCCCCATCGCCGTCCCTTGCAGCGCCTGGGCAAGGCCTGGCTGCCGGTTTGGCCCCTGGCCATGGGCCTGGTGTTGGCGGCGGCGCGGATGGTTCTGGTCAAGGCCTCCAGTTTCGATGGCAGCATCGCCGCTAAGGGCCGCGGCTTGCACGAGGTCCTGCTCTTTACTCCCGGCCTTGGCGATCTCTTGGATCTAGCCAACGCGCACATGGAAAGACTGGTGCACCTGGGCTGGGTGCTCATGGGCTTGGCGCTGTTGGGTCTGATCCTTCTGGCGCTGGGATTACCCCGCAATGCCCGCCGGGCCTGCCAAGCCGCCATGTGGGCTTTCCTGGCCGCCTTGGCCACGCTTTTGGCCCTGGGCCCCACCATCAAGGCTCTCCCGCTTTATGCCCTGCTCTATAAAATAGTGCCGTTTTTTAATTTCCCCCGGGTGCCCGGCCGGCTCATCATCTTCGCGGTGCTCATGATGTCCCTTTTGGCGGGCTGGGTCGTCCGTGAATTGAGCGGCGGCGTCAAAACCCGCAAGGCATGGCTAAGCGCGGCGCTCTCGGCGGTTTTGCTCATTGGACTCGGCTGGGACATGGGCCTTCCCGCCAGAACCGGCATCAGCCTCTTGCCCCAGCCGGGACCTGTGGCCGCCGGCATCAAGAGCCATATGATCACCGGGCCAGGGTCCCCTGAAAGGATTCTGGGCTTGCCCATCTGGCCGGGCGATTCGCACCAGTCTTCCGTATACGACCTCATGATCACCCAGACCCGGGCTCAGTACATAAACGGCTATTCCCCGGTGGTGCCCCGCGCCTATATCGACCGAATCGTGCGCCCCCTCTACAACCTCAATTTCGGCTATGTTGACCGGAGCGCCCTGCAAACCCTCGACAAACTGCAAGCCAAGCTATTGTCGTTTCACGACGACCGTCTGGTCTACGCCCCCAAGATCAGCCCCTTCCCGCCGGCCTTGGCCCGCCAGCGACTTCTGGCCTCGGGCGCGTTTTTCCCCCTGGCCCGCCACGGCAATGTATTTCTGCTCAGTCTAAATTCCGGGGCCGGTCCCGATCCGGCGGCGGGCAAGATAATTTCACCGGTTACCAGCCTTTGGGAGGCCGAGAGGCTGCCCAGGGAAACCGGCGAGCTGCTGGAGGAAAAAGAGGCATCCGGCTGGGGCCTGTTGTTCATGGACGCGGTGCAAGAAGGCCAGCCCTTGCCGCCGCGCAGGCCCCGCGCCGCGGGCAACGTGGTGCGGGCGCGGGCCGGCCGGGATAAAAATGGCTTCCTCTGCTTCGGACCCTACAAGGCGTTTCCGCCGGGTAGTTACGTGGCCAGTTTCCGGATGCGCAGGCCCAAGGACAAACCTGCCGCCGCTCCCGGCTGGGTGGAGGTCAGCGCGGACAAGGGCCAACGCGCCCTGGGCAAGCTGAGCTTGACCGGGGAGGTCCTGCCGCCGGACGGGGCCTGGCATGACGTGAAAATCCGGTTCAACCTGCCGGCCCTCACCGACCTGGAGCTGCGCACGTTCTTCAGCGGCCGGGAGGACCTGGACCTGGACGTGATCACCGTGGAGTTTGCCAACAGCCTTCCTGCGGACGGCTTCTACCGGGCCCAGGACCTGTGGCGCGAAACCGGCGAGCTGATCGGCGACCAATGGACGGAAGGCGGCATGGCGGTGGAAGGCCGCGCCGGGCGGAACCCGCCGCTTAATCTGATGCAAGGCCCTCAGAAAACCTATGACCCCGGCCGCTACCTGGTGAGCTTCCGCTTGGCCAGAAGCGGCCCTGCTTCCGGCACGGAGGCGGCAGCCCATTTGGTGGTGGCCACTGATTTGGGCCTGCGCCCCTTGGTGGACAGGTACCTGACCTCCGACCAGCTGACCGAGGTTTACCAGGATTTCAAGCTTGAGCTTGATCTAAAAAGAAGATGCGAGCTGGGCCTCCGGGTGAAGTTCATGGGAACCACCTCCCTGCGCCTGGCCGGAGCCTCGGTGATTCGCCTGGACAAGGATGGTAAAAAACCCGCGCCTTCAGCCGACCCCAACCACGGCGGTTAAGGGTTGGGAAGCGGCGGCAGCCTCCGCATATTTTGGAATGGTTATGGGACAGCATCCCGACAAGGTTGAGCGGCTGTACGATACGGTTGCCAAGGCGTATGCAGATAAATTCTGCGGCGAGCATAAAAAGAAACCCAAAGACCAGGAAATTCTCCACAGGTTCTCGCAAGAGATCGGAGAAAAAAAGCCGGTCTGGGATTTGGGCTGCGGCCCCGGCCAAACCACCGCATACCTGAAAAATCTTGGCGTTGAAATTTCAGGACTGGATATATCTAAAGGAATCCTGGAACAGGCTAGAGTCCTTTGGCCGGATATCCATTTTGAAAAAGGTTCACTTCTTGACCTGGCTTTTGATAACGATTCAATCGCCGGCGCCGTGGCATTCTACGCCATGGTTCACTTCATGGAAGAACAAGTCAAGTTGGCTTTGCAAGAGGTGTTTCGCGTACTGCGGCCTGGTGGATTATTCCTTTTCACTTTCCATATTGGCCAAGAGACTATCCACCTGGACGAGTTCCTGGGCAAGGAGGTGGATATAGATGTCATATTTTTCCCTGCTGATTTCATTTCCAGATGTCTCATCGACTGTGGATTTGAAAAAATTGAGATGATTGAGCGGGAGCCCTATCCCGAGGTGGAGTACCAAAGCCGCAGGGCTTATGTATTCGCCAAAAAGCCAGCCACCTAAAAACGTTCCAATAAATTTTCAAGGCAAGCTAGCCGGCAAACGGAATTAAGAGCTTGGACTTGCCCCGGAACTCGGGCTAATGGCGACCGGGTTTCACGGCGTCGTGCTTTATAAATCCTGCTGGGCCGTTTTCCGGCAACCAGCGGCCTATTGAAGGCTTAGCGGATCTCCAGGGTGGCCAGCTCCACTTCCTCGGAGCCCTTGCCCGCGCCCTCCAGGATGGGAACCCCTTTGCCGGTGTGTTGGGGGTCCCACAATCCCACCACCAAGCGGTAGCGCCCGGGCGCGATATCGACCGGGATACGCATCTTATAGTCCTCTCGCACAACTTCCCCCACATCCAAGTTGGCCATGTTCCGTCGGCCATGATCCAACAGATGGTCAAAGGTGAGCGTGCGGTCGGGCCCGCGCAGATGCACGAAGATAAAGTAGTTCAGCGGCGGCGGCGCCCAGCAGCGCCAATAATAGCTCACATCCAGCACACCGCCCCGTTCCACCTGGCTGGCCGACAAGTCATAACCCAGAAGAGTCAAGCCGCCGGCGAAGCGCACTTCCCGTTTCAAGCTGGGCCGCAAGTAAGCCAAGCGGCTTTCAACCCGGGCCGCGTCTTCGGGCAGTTGCAAGTTCTGATACAGCTGGCGCACGGTGTCCAAGCGCAAAGGCTGGTTGGCGAACAGCGTCTCCGACGCTCTGGCCCGCTCACGGGCCTCGCCCACCTTGCCCATGTCGGATAAAGCGCGGGCCGAGGGTATGTAGGCCCTGCTGAAGCCGGGGTCCAACTTGAGCAGTTTTTCGAAGGCCTCCACCGCCTCCAGGTAATGTTTGGTTGCCAGCGAGACGCGCCCTTTGGCGTCCAGATACCAGCGCAGGACATGGCGCATGTGGGCCTGGAGGTCCACGCCCACGGTCAGTTCGTCCAGCTTCAGCCTGCCGCCTGTGGCATAATCCATGCGGAACTCCAGGCGCGCGCCCTCCCATGGCACTTGCAAGGAGACCGCAGCCACGCCCTTGCCTTTAACCAGGTCGGAGCCCAACAAGCGGCGGGAGGCGATCATTCTGCCGCCCTGGGGTCCGTGAGCCCATACTTCCACGGTGGCCAAATGAGTATCCGCCGGTTTGGCGCCATCCGACCTCAGGCTCAAATCGGCCCTCAGATTGGCCCGCGGGAAAGGGGTTTCCAGCCATAGCCGCAAACGTCCCGGAGAAGACTGGGCTGGGCGCTGGTAGGTGCCATGGAAACCCCGGCCCTTTACAGTCCTCTCCTTGCCGTCGGATTCTATGGGAGGACCATCCACCTTATAGCCAAGCGAACAAGCCCGCTCCAGCAAGTGCTGATAGTAGCCGGTCAACTCACGAAATTTTTCTCCAAAGCCAGCGCCCTTTTCCGTGCTCAGAGCCAGGGCTTGGTAGGAGCCCGCCAGATCGCCTGGCAGCGCTTGCAGGCCTTTGAGCACCAGCCCGGCCTCCTCGATTTTTTCCAGACGCACCAAGGCCTGGGCCAACATGGCGTGCGCCTCGAAACCTTGACTGCCGCGCTTGATCTCTTTGCTTAATAATTCCACGGCCTCTTCATAGCGTCCCGATTCCAAAGCCCGTCGCGCCACCAAAAGGGGGTCCCACTGCACCCTGGCCAGGAGCTTGCTGCCTTGCCGCAAACGCACCCGCAAGGGAAACACGGCCTGATTCATGGGCGGCCAGCGGCGCGCCTTTAAACGCAGGTCCGTCTCCTGGCCGGGATAAAGGCTCAGGCTGCGGCTCGGCCATACTCCTTGCGTGACCTCGATGGTGGCCAAGTCTTCACCCAGGTTTGCCAGCACCAGCCCCAACTCGCCCATGCCCTGGTGACCGACCAGCACCCTCTGCCCCAGAGAGCCGCGGCTGATCAGCATGGTGCCTTCGTCCCTGGAATATGCGCTTGGTTCGGTATAGACCACCGCATAGCCCCGTTCGACGCCCACCGGAGGCTTCCACAGGGCCAAGGGTTGGCGGATTTTTAAAGGAGGCAAGGCGGCGTATATGTCTATTTTGGGGCTCACCCAGCGGGGGAAGCCGGTCCGGCCGCCGAAAGGCGCCGCGCTCCAGCCCTGCTTAATGTTAAAGCTCTTCAAAAGCTGCATGCTTTGGGACAGGGAAGCGCTTTGGGGCCCGGATTTGGGTGGAGTCCAGTCCTGCCAGGGATCCGCTTGATCTTCGTGACTCAGTGAGCTTACCGCTACAAAATCCAGTGTGGGATTCAATCGTTTCCGGCTTAGGTCTTTATCCAAATTGCGTGTGGATATAAACGCATTCAGCGGCGTGCGCGGTCCCACATAAAGATTGGCATCGGAGGGAAGGTTTGCCTCCACCCAAAAACGGGCCGAGGTCAAGGTGTCCTGTTGCCAGAACAGATAGTCGGCACCCAATGAGCGCCAAAACGGCCACAGGCACAAGCCCACTCCGATGACGCTCACCCCCACCACCGCCCATCTGTAGGCGGGCATTTGGCGGCATACCCAAACCACGGGCCAAGCCGCCACCAAGGCCATGAGCGGCAGCCAGGCCGCGGCCAAGCCTTCCAAAGATCCCCTGAGCACGGTAACGCTGGCCAGAAAATACATGATGGGCAACGCGGCCAAAAGCAGGTGACGCCATTTTCGGCGGTACACCATGAGCCACACGCCCAATCCCCACAAAACCAATATTTCCAGGCCCGCGCTGCTGGCCAGCACCGATAGGGCGTCCCAAAAGCGCCCCACCGCGAATTCCAGCCAAGCCCCGCTGGCCGACGGCGGCAAAACCAGCGATGACATCACCAAGTCGGCGGTTTGATCCGAACGCACCAAAAAACCGGGATAGCCCACCACCAAGCCCACCGCCAGGCCGATGACAAACGCCGCCGGCCAAAAGAAAAAGATACGGTTTTGCTTGGGCCGGGCTTGCCGGGCGCCCAGGATGAAGGCCGCCGCCATGATGAGGAAAGCCAGGGCCCCGCTGGCCCTGGTGGTAATGGTTAGCCCCAGCACCACCCCGGCCACCAGCATTATGCGCGAGCGGGGATATTCCAACATGAGCCAGCTGGCCCACAGGCAGGCCAACAGCATGAAGCCCAAAGGAACATCCAGCGACAAGTAATGGCTATGGGTGATGAGAAGCGGGCTGACCGCCACCAGACCGGCTGCCACCAGCCCCGTGGCCACGCTGTCAAAAAAACGCCTTCCCACCAGATAAGTCATCAGGACCTGGGCGGACCCCAGCATAGCCACGGTGAGGCGGCCGGCCAAACGGGCCGAGACTTCGACCTCACTAAGCGTCTTGGCCTGGCCCAGGAGGACCTCCCACCAGCCGGCCAATAAATTCAGGATGCCGTGCACCAACGCGGCCAAACTGAAAAAGGCCTGCGTCCAGATGCCTGGGTAGGTGGGGTTTTCCAGGCTTAAGCTTTTGATTACCTGCCAAGTCCATTCGCCCGGGTGCACCACGCCAGCCTCGGCCGGCCCCCAGGAAAGCCCCCACAGCCTTAAGCCCACAGCCAAAATCGCCACCAGCCATAAAATGACGCGGCGGGGAATTATGTGCGCGACTAGTTGCAAAAGATCTCCATCAGCCAGCTAATGAAAAGGCCGCCCCTCGCCTAAGCTAAGGGGCGGCCCCATGTGCTGTCAAGCATGGTGAAGCGGACCTAGAACTGGCTCTCCAGAGCGCCATAG
>CAZDRW010000019.1:10524-16359 GCA_964507555.1 uncultured Desulfarculaceae bacterium | reverse complement strand
TCCTGGACGGCTGGGGCATTGCGCCCGACGGCCAAGGCAATGCCGTATCCCGGGCAAACACTCCCTACATTGATTCCCTGTTCGCAAAGTACCCCAATAGCCAACTGATTTGCTACGGCGAGGCCGTGGGCCTGCCCGAAGGGCAGATGGGCAACTCAGAGGTGGGCCACCTCAACCTGGGCGCCGGACGGGTGATCTATCAGGACATCACCCGCATCAACCTGGCGGTCAAGGACGGCAGCCTGCGGCAAAACCCCGCCCTGGCGCGCGCCATGGATCTGGTCAAGGAGCGCGGCTCCACCCTGCACTTTCTGGGGCTCATGAGCAACGGCGGGGTGCATTCTCTAATGACCCACCTATACGCCCTGATCGCAATGGCCGAGGAGCGCGGGGCCGCCAAGATCGCGGTGCACGCTTTTCTGGACGGCCGCGATACTCCGCCCGACTCGGGCGCTGACTTTCTGCAGGAATTGCAGGATTTCCTGGCAGCCCATCCCCAGGCCAAGTTGGCCACGCTGGGCGGGCGCTATTGGGGCATGGACCGGGACAAGCGCTGGGAGCGGGTGGGCAAGCACTATGCCGCCCTGGTGCGCGCCGAGGGCCCCCGGATCAGCGACCCGGTGCAGTATGTGCGCGATTGCTATGCAGAAGAGGAGTTCGATGAATTCGTCACCCCGGCGGTGGTGGTGGACGCCGACGGCCGGCCCCTGGGCCAGATGCAAGACGGCGACGCAGCGGTCTTCTTTAACTTCCGGGCCGACCGGGCCCGCGAGTTGACTTGGGTCTTCAACAGCCCCGATTTCAGCGGCTTCGACGCCTCCGACCGGCCCCGCTTGGCGGATTACGTATGCATGACCCAATACGACGAGGAGCTGGAGGTTTCGGTAGCCTTCCCGCCCCAGGAGATCAAGAACACCATAGCCGAGGTGGTGAGCAAGGCCGGGCTCACCCAGTTGCACATAGCTGAAACCGAAAAATACGCCCATGTCACCTTCTTCTTCAACGGCGGCGAGGAAAGGCCCTTCCCCGGCGAGGACCGGGTGCTGGTGCCCTCCCCCAAGGAGGTGAACACCTACGACCAAAAGCCCGAGATGAGCGCCTTTCTGGTCACCGACCAGGTGCTGGAACGCATCGGCGGCAATCCGCTCAGCTATGATTTTATAGTGATGAACTACGCCAACGGCGACATGGTGGGCCACACCGGCGTTTTCCAGGCCGCGCGCCAAGCCATGGAGGATTTGGACGAATGCCTGGCCCGGGTGATCCCGGCGCTTTTGGACCAGGGCGGCAGCGTGCTTTTGACCGCCGATCACGGCAACGCCGAACAAATGATAGACCCCCATGGCGGCGGACCCTACACCGCCCACACGGTTTCCAACCCCGTACCCTTGATCCTGATCGACCCTAAGCGCAGGCAAAGCAAGCTGAATCCGGGGGCCCTTTGCGATGTGGCGCCCACCTTGATAAAATTAATGGGGTTGGCCCAGCCTCCCGAGATGACCGGGAAGTGCCTGATGGAACCTTGCGAGGAATGAGAAGGCCGTGCTTAAAAAGATCATAGCCTTGTGCACCGCGCTCATGCTGGGCTGGGCCCTGACCGCGCCCGCCGCCCTGGCGCTCACCTTGGAAGAGGAGCGCGAAATCGGGCGCAAGGCCATGCAAGAGGTGCAGACCGAGATTCCTCTAATCGAAGATCCGGACATCCTCGCCTACATACGGGGGCTGGGCGCCAAGCTGGTCAAGCAGTTGGACGACAACCCCTGGGAATTCAAATTCTACGTGGCCGATCTGGACGAAATGAACGCCTTTGCCCTGCCCGGGGGCTGGATGGTCTTTTTCCGGGGCATGATAACCACCATGGATTCCGAGGCCGAGCTGGCCGGAGTCATGGCTCACGAAATGAGCCATGTATATTACCGGCACATCTCCTCGCGCATAAAACGCTCCGGCCCAGTGACCGCCGCCTCTTTGGCCGGCATGTTGGCCGGTATGATCCTGGGCGGTCTGGCCGGCGTGCCCCAATTGGGCCAGGCGCTGACCATGGGCTCCATTGCCGGCGGCATCCAGAAGCAATTGGAGTTCAGCCGCGACGATGAAAGGCAGGCCGACTACGGGGCCTTCAAGATCATCTCCAGCGCGGGTTACCCTCCCGAGGAGATGGAAAAGAGCTTCGAACGCATCTACCGCGAGCAGCGTCAAACCATGCCCGATGCGCCGAGTTATCTGCTCACCCACCCCACCAGCCCGGAGCGCATGGAAACCCTGCAGAATCTAGTGAAGCGCCATCCCGTCAAGGACGCCTCCTATAGCAACAGCGAGTTCCTGCGCATCCGTACCAGGCTTATCGCGCTTTACGATGAGGAGGACACCGCCCAGCGCAAGTTCCTGCACCAGGCCCAAAGTAAAAGCCCCGAGGAGCGCGACTTGGCCCGTTACGGCATGGGCCTTCTGGAAATGCGGCGCTCGCAATTCGAGAAGGCCTTGAAGAACCTGGCGCTGGTGAGCGGCAAATGGGCCGACTCTCCATCGGTGATCCGCGCCCAAGCCATCTGCCAAATGCGCTTGGGCAGATTCGACGAGTCCATGAACCTTTTGGCCCGGGTGCTGGCGCGCAGCCCCAACGACCAAGAGGCGCTGCTTTACATGGGCCAGGCCTATCTGCAGAAGGAGCAGCCCGCCCAGGCCAGGAATTACTTCAAAAAGGTACTGGAGCTGAATCCAGAGAGCGAGCAGGCCCAGTACGACCTGGGCGTTGCTCTGGGCCGCTTGGGCCAGACTGCCGAAGCCTCCTTGTACCTGGGCCTGGCCTTCAAGGCCCGCCGCAACTACAAGGCGGCGCGCTACCATCTGGCGCGGGCGGTGAAGGGCCTTGCCGGCCAGCCCCAGCTGGAGGCCAAGGCCCGCAATGCGCTAAGCGCGCTGGATGAGATCCAAGAAAAGAAGAGAAAGAAAGCCAGCCAGGAAGGCCAGGGCTTTTCCATGGACCGGAAAGACGCCTCCGGCCTGTGGATTACCGACCCATCGGGCGTCAGCAGACGGGTCAAGTCGCTTGAGCCGTCACCCTACCTAGAAAGGCGATAATTGATGAGAAAATATTTCATGGCTCTGGCCCTGGTGCTTTCGTGCGCTCTTTTAACGGCCGGAGCGGCTTTTGCGGCCGATGCCAAGTCCCAGGACAAGCCCAAGCCTCCGGCCGAGGCCAAGGCCAAGCCCGTGGCTCCGGCCCAGTTGAAGGCTGCTGAGGGTTATTACAAGGCGTCTCAGATCTCCGAGATGATCCAAGAATCCATGCAGCGCATGGCCATGCGCATTCCCGAGGCCGAGCGCGCTAAGTTTAAGACCGAGATCAGCGACAAGCTCATGGGCAGCGGCCGGATCAAGAAGCAGACCGTCGAGGCGGCGGCCAGGACCTTTTCCAAGGCCGAACTGGAGGCGCTTAGCAAATTCTATGCTTCGCCCGAAGGGCGTTCCTCCATGGAAAAGATGCCCGGCTTCATGGCCCATCTCTCGCGCATCGTGCAGACGGAATTGGTGGGCCTGATGGAAAAGGCCCGGGCCGAAGATGCCAAAAAGAAGGCAGCCGAAAAGGCTAAGCAGGCCAAGGAAGCGCCCAAGGACAAGGCTCCGGTCAAGGCCGAGCCCAAGGCCAAGGAAACCAAGAAGGGCGACTAGCTCTTATACTGCCAGCGAATAAAGCGGGCCGGCCCGGAGCATGATGACTCCGGACCGGCCCATTACCGCTAATGAGTCGGCGGTAATACCGCCTAGGGCTCAGTCCTTTTTCTTCTCCACCCGATCGTAGTGGGAGAAATGCATGGTGAACATGGCCCGGCCCTGACTGGCCGAGCGCAGGGCGGTGGAATAGCCGAACATAGCGGCCAAAGGCGCACGCGCCTTTACGATATTGGTGCCGCCCTTGGGCTCTACCGCTTCCACGGCGCCGCCACGCGAGTTGAGATCGCCGATGATCTCGCCCATGAACTCCTCGGGCACCACCACCTCCACCTTCATGATGGGCTCCAGCAGCACCGGCGCGGCATCGCTCAAGGCCCGCTTCAAGGCCATGGAGAGCGCCAGACGGAAGCCCAGCTCGGTGGAAACGCCCTGAGTGAACACGCCGCCGGTCACCGCCACCTTGGTGTCCAAAACCGGATAGCCCAGCACCACGCCAGAGGTGAAGGATTCCTCGGCGGCCATTTGCAAAACCGGGTGCAAATGGCCCGGCACCTGATCTTCGGGCGCAGTTATGGCAAAGGCGTTGCCCTCGTTGCGGGCATTGGGGCTTACCGCCACCGTGACCGAGCCCACCTGGCGGTCGCCGCCCAGGTCGCGGTCAAAGGTCTCGCTGAACGAAGCCGTCTTGGTGACGGTCTCGCGGTAGACCACCTGGGGCCTGCCCACGTTGACGTCCAGGTTATACTCGCGCTTGATGCGGTGCACCAGCACTTCCAGATGCAGTTCACCCATGCCGCTGATGATGGTCTGGCCGGTGTCCTCGTCCACCCGCACCTTGAAGGTGGGATCTTCGTCAGCCAGCTTGTCCAAGGTTTGGGCTATCTTTTCCTGATCGCCCACGGTCTTGGGCTCCACCGCCACCGAGATCACCGGCTCGTAGAATTGCATGGGGTCCAATAACAGGGGATTTTCGCGGGTGGCCAAGGTGTCGCCGGTGGAGGAGTTCTTAAGTCCCATGATGCCCACGATCTCACCGGCCATGGCCTGGTCTAGACGCTCGCGCTTGTTGGCGTGCATGCGCAAGAGCCGGGCGACTTTTTCGTTCTGGTTCTTGGTGACGTTGAAAATCTCGGCCCCGGATTTTATGGTGCCCGAATATATGCGGGCGTAGACCAGCTTGCGGCCCTGGTCCATCTGCACCTTGAACACCAGAGCCGAAAGGGCATCGCCCTCCTTGGCCGCGCGCTGCACCGGCTCGCCGGTTTCAGGATGCACGCCCGTCACCGGCGGCACCTCCAAGGGCGAGGGAAGATAGGCGCACACGCCGTCCAGAACTGGCTGCACGCCCTTGTTGCGCAACGCGCTGCCCGCGAACACCGGCACCAGTTTCAGCGCACAGCAGGCGTTTCTGATGGCCAGGCTCAGTTCCTTGGCGTCGATGGCCTCCTCGGCCAGGTATTTTTCCATGATGCCGTCGTCGGTCTCCGACACCGCCTCCAGAAGCGCCTCGCGCCCGGCCTGATAAGCCTCCCGCATCTCCTCCGGCACGTCCTGGACGTGGGTCACCTCGCCCTGGTCCTCCTGGTTCCAGGTCAGGTAGCGGTTGTTCACCAGATCGATGACGCCATCAAAACGGTCTTCGGCGCCCCAGGGGATGGTAACCGGTAAAGGCACTGTGCCCAGCTTGTCGCGCATCTGCTGTAGCACCGACTCGAAGTCCGCGCCCACCCGGTCCATCTTGTTGACAAAGGCGATCTTGGGCACCTTGTAGCGGTCCGCCTGATGCCAAACCGTCTCGCTCTGGGGCTCCACCCCGCCCACTGCACAGAATACCGCCACCACGCCGTCCAGCACGCGCAGGGAGCGCTCCACTTCGATGGTGAAATCAACGTGGCCCGGGGTGTCGATGATGTTCAGGGTGTGCCCGGCCCACTGGCAGGTGGTGGCGGCGCTGGTGATGGTGATGCCGCGCTCCTGCTCCTCCTCCATCCAATCCATGACCGCGGTGCCGTCATGCACCTCGCCAATCTTGTGGGTGCGGCCAGTGTAATAAAGCACCCGCTCGCTGAAGGTGGTCTTGCCCGCGTCGATGTGGGCCACCACCCCAAAGTTTCGCATTTTCTTTAATCGCGGTTCCGCGGCCATTAACTGCCTCTAATC
>CAZDRW010000019.1:0-10424 GCA_964507555.1 uncultured Desulfarculaceae bacterium | reverse complement strand
CCGGCCCAGGTGACCGACGACAACCAGCGCCGCATGTTCTGGGCGCTGGTCCTCACCGGGACCTTCATGGTGGTGGAGGCGGCGGGCGGCTTTCTCGCGGGGTCTCTGGCCCTTTTGGCCGACGCGGGCCACATGCTCACCGACACCGCCTCCCTGGCCCTGGCCTGGCTGGCCTTTCGCGTGGCCAAGCGCCCCGGCGGCGAGAACCACACCTACGGCCTGGTGCGGGCCGAGGTGCTGGCCGCCTTTGTCAACGGCCTGGCGCTCATATTGATAACCATCTGGATCGTGTACGAGGCCGTGACCAGGCTCATGGAGCCCGAGCCGGTCAAGGGCGGGCTCATGCTTATCGTGGCCGCCCTGGGGCTTTTGGTCAATCTGGTGGTGCTCTATATCCTGCATCGCGGCGAGCGCGGCAACCTCAACATCCGCGGGGCCATGCTGCATGTGATGGGCGACCTCTTGGGCTCGGTAGCCGCCATGGCCGCCGGCGTGGTCATCATGTGGACCGGCTGGATGCCCATCGACCCCCTTCTCTCGGTGCTGGTGGCGGTTTTGATCCTAAAAAGCGCCTGGCATCTGGTGAGCGAATCCACCCATATCCTGTTGGAAGGCTCGCCCAGCCGCCCCACACCCTTGCAAATCCAGGAAGCGGTGGGCATGGAGGTGGATGGATTGGAGGAGGTGCATCACATCCATGTCTGGTCGCTAACCCCGGACCATCCCATGGTAACCTTGCACGCCCGCGTGGCGCCGGGGGTGGATGTGGACGCGGTGCGCCGGCAGATCGACGAGGTTCTGCGCAAGCAATTCGGCGCCGACCACAACACCGTGCAGATGGAGATCGAGGACTGCGAGGACGGCGTCTGCCGTGGCATCCCCCAGTAGAAAATCGGACAAGCCCGCCCGGCGCCTGCAGGAGATGTTCGAGCGCCTCTACGCCCATTTCGGGCCCTGCCATTGGTGGCCCGGCGAAAGCCCGCTTGAGGTAGCGGTGGGCGCGGTGCTCACCCAAAACACGGCCTGGCAAAACGTGGCTAAGGCCATCGCCAAGTTGAAATCCGCCGAGGCGCTGAATCTGGACGCCCTGCTGGCGCTCAAGCCGTCCGAGCTGGCGGAGCTGATCCGGCCGGCAGGCTATTACAACCTGAAAGAACAGCGCCTGCGCAACCTTCTGGACATGTTCCAGCGGGAGTGCGGCGGCGAGCTTAGCCTGCTGTGGCGGCGGCCGCTAAGTGAAGTGCGCGAACTGCTGCTTGCGGTAAAAGGCGTGGGTCCGGAGACGGCGGATTCCATCCTGCTCTATGCCGGCGGCCTGCCTGTCTTCGTGATCGACACCTACACTTTCCGGGTGCTGCAACGCCATGGCCTGGCGCGCGCAGGCGACACCTATCACGATCTGCAAACGCTTTTCATGAAAAACCTGGAGCCCGACCCGGCGCTCTACAACGAGTTCCACGCCCTCATCGTGCGCCTGGGGCACCGGCTCTGCAAAAAGACCAAGCCGCTTTGCAATGAGTGCCCCCTGGAGGGATGGCTGGCCGCTTAAGCCAGGCGCAAGGCGGGATGCGCCTGCAGGGCCTGCTGTAGGTTTTCCTCCAGGCCGGTCGAAGGCGGGCCGAAAGCTATCACCTCGCACAGGGCCCGGCCCTGCATGGGACCACGGGCCTCCCCGCGCAAGCCCAGGTCCGCCTGGCTGGTGCCAGAGACGAAGAACAAGCGTCCCTCGGGGTCATGGCCCAAAAGCTTCACGTGAGCCAAGCCCTGGCCTGCTTCCTGGCCGGTGATGGCCAAAAGCTCGCTGAGAAACGCCATGGCCTGCTCAGGCGTAAAGTCCGCGGAGGCTACCTCCAACTCCCATGAATAGGCCTGATAGGGAGCCTCCCGGCTTAGGAGCAGCGAGGCGTCGACCCTGGTGCTTTCCAGCACCCGCACTAAGTCCGCGGCCATATCCACGGCCTGGGGCGAGGCCAGGTTGACGGGCCAGATGGATACGCCGGGCGCTTGAGCCCTAAGCTCGGCTTGCACCTGGCTAAGCTCGGTAGGTGAGATGAGGTCCACCTTGGAGAGCACCAGCAAGCGGGTGGCGCATAGCTGGCCGCGCAGCAGGTTGGCCATGGCCTGGCGCATGATCTCGTAGCGGGTGGCGTCCATCACCACCACCACGCCCAGATCCACCTGTCCGGGCGCGTGCTTGATTAGATCGCTGAGCAGGCTGTCCAGGGAAGCCACGCCCGAGGGCTCGAACAAGACCAGCTGGCTTTCATCTTCGTCAACCAAGCCTTGCATCTTGTATAAAAGCATGGGCAGGAGATCGCAGCAGGCGCAGCCGCCCAGCATGCGCTCCACCTTGATGCCCAGGCCTTCCAAGAGCTCGCTGTCCAAGCCGGCGCGGCCCGCCTCGTTTTCCAGCACCACCACCTTTTGCCCGGCTGTGGCGTAAGCCCCGGCTAGGGCCGATATCAGCGAGGTCTTGCCCGCGCCCAGAAAGCCGCCCACCACGATGAAGCGCATGACGTCTACCTTCCCTTGCCCTGCGGCGCGGGAAACGCCAGGCAGTCCACAAAGCAATCCTGAAACTCGGGATGGCCGGACAGCTCCAAATAGCGCATCCCGGACGCCAGTTCCCCGGCCTTTAGGCGGTGCCGGCGGCTGGCCAGGGCCATGAGCGCCCCGGCCCCGGCCGCGTTGCCCACGCCCTCCACCTGGCTTTCCCGGACACCGGGAAACATGCCAAGAGCGCAGGCCTCGGCCGGGTCCAGGTAATTGCCGAAGGCTCCGGCCAGCACCACCCGCTCCAGGCGCTCCACTCCGGCTGCGCGCATCATGAGCAGGGCGCCGGCTTGCAGGGCGGCCTTGGCCAGTTGCAACTCACTCACGTCCTTGGCCGTGAAAACCAGGTCCCGTCCCATGGCGGTCTCTCCAGCGAAGGCCAAGACATACTCCCAGCCTTGCCCGCCCTGGCGCAGGCGGGGCGTGTCCATATCTTGGGCAAAAGCGCCTTCCACGCTGATGGCGCCCGCCTTGAGGAGCCCGGCGGTCAAGGAAACCAAACCCGACCCGCAGATGCCGGCCGGCTTCAAGCCGCCGATTACCCGCAACTCCGGGCGCAAATCTCCCGGCGCAATGCTCACCTTTTCCACCGCGCCCGGCGCGCCGCGCATGCCCCAGACGATGTGCCCGCCCTCAAAAGCCGGACCCGCCGCGGTGGAGCAGCAGAAGGGCCGCCCTTCCACGGCCAGGATCATCTCGCCGTTGGTGCCCAGATCCAGGATCAGGGTGGGCTCATTGATGCGGTCGGCCTCCACGGCCAAAGCCACCGCCACCGCGTCCGCGCCCACGAAACCGGCCTTGACCGGCAGCCAGTGCAGCATGGCCTCCGGCGCCAGTTGCAACCCCAGTCGGCGGGCCGGGGCCTGCCAAGCATCGGAAAGCACCGGTGCGTAGGGTGCCATGGCCAGCCCGGCCGGGTCCAGGCCCAGGAAGATATGGTGCATGGCGGTGTTGCCCACCATGACGCATTCCATGACGCGCTCAGTTTTTTGGCCTGCATCCTGGCAGGCCCGCGCGGCAAGGTCATTTACGGCTCCCCGCACCATTTGCGCTATCTGCCCCAGAGCCTCCGGGCCTGAGGCGCAATGGGAGATGCGGCTGATAACATCGTCGCCGTACTGCACCTGGGGATTCATCTCAGCCGCCACCGACAGGACCTGGCCGGTTTTCAAATCCACCAGATAGGCCACCATGGTGGTGGTGCCCAAGTCCACGGCCAGGCCCAGGCAGGCGGCGCCAAAGCCCGGCGCGATGTCCATGAGATTGGAGAAATCGCGCACCGTGGCGGTCAGCTTGCCGGACTGCTCTTTAAGGTCGGCGGGCAGGCCTTGCAGAACGCTTAGGGGCAGACTCATGTTGCCGCTATCATCCCGGGGTTCATGCGGGGGGATGGCGTCGATCAAACGCCGAGCGTCAGAGCGGGGGTCTTCCAGGCTGGCCTGCGGCACGGTGAGGTCGTGGGACCGCACCACCGGCTCCATTTCCAGCTCCAGCCGGTGGCCGGTGGTGAGGATCACCTGCTTATGGGGCCGGCTTTCCTCCGGCACCCACACCCGTCCGCCGCTCTCCGCCCGGCACTGGCAGGCCAAGCGCCAGCCATCACGCACCGCATCGCCAAGAAGGCTTTTCTCTTTTTCCGTGGCCGGCGGGGCCTGGTCTTCCAGGCGCACCTTGCACTGGCCGCAAGTTCCCTTGCCACCGCAGGTGGCCTCGATGCCCACCCCCGCGGCGCGGGCCAAGTCTAAAAGTCTTGGCGGCTCGCCGTCTTGCAGGGTGGCCCTGCGGCCCATGGGTTGAAAGATTATTTCTGGTGTTGCCACTAAAGCCTCTTCCATAAGTAGCGGGGCGGCCCCGGCGAGGCGGCCCCGCTAATCTACGCGGGCTTGGATGCTTTTGCCAAGCATACTTCATCCGAGTGGCTTTAAAAGGGCACCGGGCCGGCGCAGGGGACGGCCAATTGGGGGGGATGCCGCCTCCCGCGCTAGCCCAGGCCCAGGAGTTCCTTGGTCAGGCGCACCGCGTCCACCGCGTCCGTCGCGTGTCCGTCGGCTCCGCAGACGTCCACCGCGTATTTGGTGGTTACCGCAGCGCCGCCGCAAATCACTTTCACCTTGCCGGCCAAGTCGCTGGCCTTGATCGCCTCCACCGTGGCCTTGACATGGGGATCGCCGGTGGTGAGCAGGCTGGAAAGGCCGATCACGTCCGCGCCCAGTTCCTTGGCTTTCTCCACGAATTTATCGGGCCGAACATTCTCGCCGATGTTGTGCACCGCAAAACCTGAGCTTTCCAGCATCAGCACCACCAGGTTCTTGCCGATGTCGTGCAGATCGCCGAACACGGTGCCGATCACCACGGTGCCCAGCTTCTGTTCCTCGTTGCCCTGCGCCGCGATGATGGGCTTGATGATGTCCAGGCCGGCCTGCACGGTGCGGGCGGCGATCATCATCTCGGGCACGAATATTTTTTTGGCCTCGAAGCGGGCACCCACTTCCTTCATGGCCTCGATCATGTAGTCGTTTATGAGCATTTGAGGATCCACGCCGTCGTCCAGGGCGGCTTGCACCATAGCTCCGATGTCCTTGCGCTTGCCTTTGCTGACAGCTTCTTTGATCGCATCCAAATCGGGCATGTTCACTCCTTTACTTTGCTCCGCTTTAGCCCTGGGGCTTAGTCCTCTTCGGGATATT
This sequence comes from uncultured Desulfarculaceae bacterium, assembly GCA_964507555.1. Classification (GTDB taxonomy): domain Bacteria; phylum Desulfobacterota; class Desulfarculia; order Desulfarculales; family Desulfarculaceae; genus Desulfocarbo. The sequence continues at coordinate 5,184 of CAZDRW010000019.1, read as the reverse complement.
TCTCACGAAAGGCGGATATGTAGTTCATGGCGTATTCGTCACGGCCGTACAAAAGGTCGCTTAACAGCAGGGTGCGCCGAATCTCCCAAACCGTGGGGTCGGTGATGGGGCAGGTGAGTCCGCATACCACGGCCATGGCCAGGAAGGTGGTGTTGACCGAGCGCCGGTCGGGCAGGCCATAAGAGATGTTGCTGGCGCCGATGGTCTGGTTGACGCCCAGCTTGTCCCTTATCTGGCGCATGGCATTAAGCGCGCCCAGGCCGGCCTGATCGTCGGCGGCCACGCTCATGGCCAAGGGGTCGATCACCACATCGGCGGCCGGGATGCCCAGCTTGGCCGCTTCGTTCAATATATTCTCGGCTATGGCCAGCCGGGTGGCCACATCGGTGGGGATGCCGTTGTCGTCCATGGTGAGCGCCACCACCGCGGTCTTGTAATGGGCCACCAGCGGCAGGACTTCCTTTAGCTTGGCTTCCTCGCCGTTCACCGAGTTGACCAGGGCCTTGCCCTTGTAGACCTCCAGGCCCGCGGCCAGCACCGCCGGGTTGGCCGAGTCGATGCAAAGCGGCACGTCGGTCACCTCTCGCACGGCTTTCAACGCCTCTATCATAAGCGCCTTTTCATCCGCCCCGGACACGCCCACGTTCACGTCCAGGATCCCCGCGCCCGCCGCCACCTGGGCCAAGGCGTCGTTTTTGACCACGCTCATGTCCCCGGCTTCCAGGGAGGCGGCCAGCTTACTGCGGCCGGTGGGATTGATGCGCTCACCGATCATGACCACCGGATGTTCCGGCCCGATGACCACTTCTTTAGTTTCGCTGGTTACAATGGTGTTCATACTATGTATATCCTTTAAGCCATACTGCCTAGTCTTTGATAACTCCGTACTCGGCCGCAGTGCGTCGGGCCGCGCGAACGTTTTCATCGGGCACGCCATGAGTAAGCCCCACCGTGTCTATGGAGTAGTTGGCAAGAGGCGCGCCCTGGTTGATGGCCTCCTTCACCGTGGCGATGATCTCTTCCTCGCTGCCGTTTTTCATGAGCACCGGACTGATGCGCGCGTTGAAGGCCACCTGTGGGCCCAGAATTTTACGGGCGCCCGCGAAATCGGTTCCGAAACCGGCCTCCATGAACACCAGGTTGGGAAGCTTGGCGTATTGCTCCACCACCGGGTCCAGGTTGCCGCAATGATGGATGCCGAAGGGCTTGCACTCATTGGCCAGGATGGTGTCGTAAGGCAGGCCGAACTCCTCGTAGGTCTCGCCCGAGATCTGCTCCACCGTGCAGTTAGGGATGCAATAGATTTTGGGGTCGCACATGGGGGTCACGTCCACCGCGCCGGTGCCGGTGATGGGGTAGACCAGCTGCCAAAGGTCGATGATGCACTCGGTGCAGAACTTTAAAAACCGGTGGCAGAAGTCGGGGTCCTCGAAATAATCAATGTAGAGTTCGTCGCCCCGAAGCTTGAGAGCCAGGTTCTGCACGCCGGTGGTGTTGATGTCGCCCACCACCTTGCCGTACTTGCCCTTGAGATAGTCGATCTGCTCCAGCACCTCTTTCATGGGTGAAACCTTGGTTAGATCAGGCTTGGTCAGCTTTTCGCACTCCTCTTTGGAGAGGTTCTGGGGCATGGCCCAAGGCAGGGCCGCCTCTTCAAAAACAATCTCGCAGCCGAAGATGGCGGGCAGCATGACCATGCCGAAGCTGATGAGAGGTTTGGGCTCGGGATTCTTTTGACCCAGCCCCACGTCACCGAACCGCTCGTACAGGGCCCTTGCCATCTTGGCTTGGGTCTCGACCCGGAAGTCGGGATTATAGTAGTAGTCACGGCCGTAGATAATGCCGTAGTTCTGGTGCCACCAGTCAGGGTAGAACCCCACGCCTAAAGGGATATGCTTTTTCTCGGTCACCTGTGACTCCTTGTTTCGCCAAGTGTGCTTAGTTCGCAAAGTTCCAAACGCGACTAGTACAACTTACGTGCCAAAAGGCCCGCAAAGCAATAAACGCATATCAGTTTGCGCCCAAACCAGGAGACCCGGGCCCGGAATCGCTGGCATGGCCCAAAAAACCTGGCATAATTGACTCCGATAGCATTGTTTGGAGTTAAGTGATAAAGCAAATTTACTATTAGATATAGTTTATTTAGGTTTTTATGTTGATCTTTGGTGCGATCGCGAACCAACGAGACACGTTTGGTGCACTTCTACACCATTACCCTTTAAATTGGTATAAATAAGCGGTGCAGCGCATCAGGAAAGTCCCCATGGAAAACCCGAACACCTCATGCGGCCTCATAAACCTTGCTCCCCAAACCCGGGTCTTGGCCTGCCGCGTGTTCCAACCGGAATTGGACTTGCTGGGGCTCTGCCAGCCTCAGGTGGTCTATTTGGATCAGGGCCTACACATCCATCCCAAGAGCTTGCGGGATAGCATAGCGCAAGCCATAGCAGATATTGAAGATGACCCAAGGATTAGCCAGATAATCTTGGTTTACGGCTACTGCGGCGGAGGGCTGGAGGGCATCACCTCCAAGCGGGCCAGCCTGGTGTTTCCCTTAGTGCATGACTGTATCCCGCTCCTAAAGGGCGGGCCATTGGAAACATCCGAGGGCAGGATGCAGCATTCCTTTTTTCTGAGCGCCGGCTGGGTGGACTACGGCCGCACCCCCCTTACCGAATACTTGAAGTATTGCGACAAGTTCGGCCCGGAGGACGCCATGTGGGTGTCCAAGGAGATGCTGAAGGGCTACTCCAGCGTGACCATGATAGAGCATCCAGACATTACCCGCCCGGAGCATCACAGACACGCCGCTGAAATCGCTGAATTGTTCGACTTGAAGGTCAAGCGGACGCCGGGTGATCTCAAATGGCTGGCAAAGCTTCTCAAGGCCCGCTCCGGCGACGGGGTCGTCATAAAGACCCCGGGGCGTCCCATTGAGTTGAAGCTGTTTTTAGATGCGGGACAGACCGCACAAGTCGCTGATCAAATAGAAAAATAGTCGATTAAGCCCCACCGCGCCTATTCGGCGGCATGTTTTATATTCATGCCCAGACGCTGGGCTTTCCTCACCACCGTGCTGTGGTTCACCCCCAGTAACTTGGCGGCATCACGGGTGTTTCCGGTCTTGCTCAGTGCCAGTTGGATCATGCGGCGCTCCACCGCGTCCCTGGCGTGGGCCAAATTGAGGTCTCCGGCCGGCAGCAGATTGGTCCAGCCCTCCTCTGCTTTGTACATGTTGCCGGGCAGGTGGCGCGCCTCCAGCGCCTCGGCGTCGGCGGTGACCACCATGCGCTCCACCACGTTTTGCAGCTCGCGCACGTTGCCCGGCCAATCGTAGGACTCCAAAATGCTCATCAGCTCATGCCCCAGGGTCCGGGTCACGCCGTATTTATGATTGAAATGATTAAGAAAACTAAGCGCCATGGGGAGAATGTCCTCGCGGCGCTCCCTAAGGGGGGCTATCTCGATGGGCACCACATAGAGCCGGTAGAAGAGGTCCTCCCGGAAAAGCCCCTTGGCCACCTGCTCCCTGAGATCGCGGTTGGTGGCCGCCAATATACGTACGTCCAGCTCGATGTTGCGCACACCGCCCAAGCGGCGGCAGCGGCGCTCCTGGATGGCGCGCAGCAGCTTGACTTGCAGGTTCAGGGGCAGTTCGCTGACTTCGTCCAGAAACAGAATGCCGCTGTTGGCCTGCTCGAAAAGGCCCGGCTTGCCCCCGCGCGAGGCGCTGGTAAAAGCGCCTTTTTCATAGCCAAAGAACTCGCTCTCCAGAAGGCTTTCGGGAATAGCCCCGCAATTAACTGAAATCAAAGGCTTTTGATTCCGCGTGCTCAGGCGGTGGATCAGGCGGGCCATGACATCCTTGCCCACCCCGCTCTCGCCGTACAAAAGCACGGTGGAGTCCACCTGGGAAACCCTGATAACCAAGTCCAAGAGCCGCTGCATGGCCGGACTTTCGGCCACGATCTCTTGCAACGCCTGCTTGCGGGCCGTATCCTGGCCTTCCTCAGCCTGATAAACGACTGATATCTTTTTTATTTGGTCCTCGAGGTTTTTCAGCTCGGTTATGTCGCGCACATTGATCACCACCCGGCTCACCTGCTCGTGGCGGTCGAAGACCGGGCTGCCGGTGACGAAAATCTCATTGCCGCTCTTTAGGCTGCGCCGCACGGTGAAAGATTTTTTGTGGAACCGTGACAGCCGGACAACCTCCTGCATTGCGGCCAGGCAGATGTGGCGCTCGGTGTCCAATTCGGTTATCTTCTTGCCGACCAACTGGGAGGGCGCCAAACCGGTGATGCGGCCGAAACTGGCGTTAACTCTAAGGATTTGCTGGTCGTCCGTTATGATGATTCCGTCATAGGAATTGTCTAGCAGCGAGGTCAACTCGTCGCCTAGTTGCTTCATCTCATCCCACTGACGCTGCATTTCCTCCATCTGATGCACCACTAGCACCTTGACTCCCGGTTCCTCCGGCAGGGAGTTACAAGAAACCCAGAAAGAGCCCTGGTCATGGCGCAAGAGCTTTCCCCGGAATTCCTCTCCCGTCAGCACCAGGCGCAAGATATCGCCATCCTTGATGCAAAAGGATAGCGGCATGCCCAGCACCTCGTCCGCTTCCAGGCCCAATAACTCCAAGGCCCTGCGGTTGACCAAACGCAAGCGGTCCTTGGCGTCAACCACCAACAGGCCCGAAGGAGCCGAATCCAACACAGCCAGCAGGCCTGAGCTCTTATCGCCACTGCCTGGCTGAAAGCCAGCGGGCCCGGCCAAGTCCTGGGGCCTGACCCCTTGCAGCAATTCTCCCACCGATGACCCGGCTTTGCCAGGATTGGCAAGGGCTTGCACCACTTGATACACGGTAAGGCGCCCCAGGGGAATCCCTTGCGCATCTCGTACTGTGCAATAATGCACCAACCGCTCTGCGAAAATCCGGGCAGTGTCCTCCAGGGTGTCCCACACCCAGACCAATGCCTCTTTTTCTTTTGATAGCCTAGTATTAGCCATCTCTATGCTCCGAAGAAAACCATAACTTGCCTGCATTATAGCAGATAAATAAGCATACGAGGTGCAAATGTGCACCAAAAAATGCGGCGATCCATCAATGGACCGCCGCCAGGCGAGAAGCTAATCTAAGATGCTTGCTGAGGGATCTTAGAAGGTGTCATCATTCCACTTGGG
>CAZDRW010000018.1:0-16415 GCA_964507555.1 uncultured Desulfarculaceae bacterium | reverse complement strand
TGCCAATCCTAGACTGGTGCGGGCTGTGGTGCTTCTGGACAGTACGCTTCTGCCCGATCGCCTAGAGCTGAAAAAGAATCTGCCGCCCCTGATAGGCAAGCTGACGGGGAATGACCATCTGCAAGGTCTGCGCGAATTTGTGGCCCCCCTGTTCGCGCCCGGCGACAGCAGCGAGTTGCGCCGCTGGGTCTGGCAGCAGATGAGCAGCACGCCGGCGCATGTCACGCTGTCGCTTTTCGAGGAGTTCCTGAATTGGCGCGACCAGGCCACGAGGCAAATCACCCAGCCTCTGGTTTATGTGGCCGGCTTTCGCTGGCGGACCGAGCCCGGCGCACTTCTCCGCGCCTGTCCCCAGGTCAGAACCGTACAGATAGAGGAGAGCGGCCACTTCCTCACCCTTTCGGCCACCGCTAAAATTAACGCCCTGCTGCAGTGGTTCCTGGACCGGGTTGCAGAGAGAATATAATTCTGGACTTAGCCTGATGAAAAGAGGGTGGTGCTCATGAAAAAGATGCTTAAACCGGCGCGGGTAGCAGGTCTGTTGGTGGTGCTGTGCCTTTTCCTGGCCTGGCCGGCTTGGGCGGCGGCGGCCGGAGACCAGCTGCCCTCCTGGCAGGGACCGGTCAAGGCGCAGCTTATGGAATACATCCAGGCGGTGACCACGCCCGGCGGTAAGGACTTTATCCCGCCCTCGGAGCGCATAGCCGCTTTTGATTTGGACGGCACCGTGATGGCCGAACGGCCCATGCCCTTTGTCATGGAGTTGTCAGTGGTGTGGCTCAAAGCAAACTGCACCGCGTTCAGCCAGAGGGGGCCCAAGGAGAAAGCCCTGTGCCGCGCGGCGGCAAAGGGCGACCCCAAGCAGATGCGCAGGAAGATCGATGACCTCCTCACCCTGCCGTTTTTGGGCATGGAGCTGGACGCCTATCGGGCGCTGGCCCTGAAGGTTTTCGAGACCTATGTAAACCCGCTTAAAAAAATGCCCGTGAAGGATATGATCTACGCGCCCCAGTTGGAGCTGATAGAGCTTTTGAATGCTAAAGGCTTCCAGGTTTGGCTCTGCTCGGGGTCGGCCATAAGCGCCATGCAGGCCATAAGCGCCAAGCACTTGGGCGTACCGCCGGAGCGCTGCATCGGCACCCGCTTCCAGGTGCAGGTCGGCGAAAATCAGGGGCGCCTTTCCTTCAAGCGGGGGGCGATCCAAGCCGGGCTCCTCAACTTGGCTGAGGTCAAGGCGGCCAATCTCAAGCTGGCCACCGTGAACGGGCCGGTGCTGGCTTTTGGCAATTCCAGCGGCGATATCTGGATGCTCAAATTCGCGGCGGATTCTCACCGGCGCGGCCTGGCCTTGGTGCTGGACCACGACGACCCCCGTGAGTTCGTCTATGCCAAGCCCGAACTTCTTGATCTGGCCAAGCAGCGCGGCTGGACCGTGGTGAGCATGAAAAAGGCCTGGAGCAAGGTGTTCCGCTAGGCCGCCCGGCCGAAAGGCCATATATAGTCGATAGGAAAAGAAACCGGGCCGGCGACCTCCGCCGGCCCGGTTTCGTTTCAAAGGCATGTTCCTTAAGCCAGCATCTCCAAAAACGCCTCCACCCTGGTCTGCAGCTGGCCGGCATCCTCGGGCGAGTAGTCGGTCTCCAGGCGTAGCACGGGCAGGCCCTTTTGCTTGAGCCGGTTCTCCACCGGGATGGCCTCCATTTGATAGGGCTGGCAGAATTGCAGGCAATAGTGAATCACGCCCTGCGCTTTATAGGCGCTTTGCATCTCCTCCACGTGCTGGGGCCGCTCGGGATTGGGCGTGAACACGGCGCAGTCGACCTGGAAGTAGCGGTCCACGATGCCCGCCATGAGGCCTTCCACGCTTGACGCCGAGGCATCCACCAAATTGCGGACCCCGCGCTCGCCCACGCAGGATTCCTCGCCCACGATCACCCCGCCGGCCTGCTCGATTATCCAGGGCACCTTCCAGTTGGGCACCGCCATGGGGCAGCCCGACAAGAGCACCCGGGGAGCGCCCTTAGGCTTGGCGCCTTGGCTCTTTTTCACCCGCTCCTCCAACTCGTCGCAGAGCTCGTTGACCGCATTGGTGAAACGTCCCGGGTCGTCATAAAAAGAGACCTGGCTGATCAGAAGCGCGTCCAGGCCGCTGATGGGCGCGGGATCGTGCCGGCGCAGGTCGTAAAGGCGCTTCAAGGCCTGGCGCTTGGCGTTCACCTTGGCGATGCCCTTCTGCAGGCGCTCGGCGTCGATGGTTACGCCGGAGAGCTTCTCCATGGCCTCCTTGAAGCGCTGGTATTCGGCGGCCAGGAGGTCCTTGCCCTCTGGGGATTTCACCTGGGGGAGATCCATGACGTAAAGGTTGGGCACCAAGGAGTCCAAGGTTTCATAGGACTTTTTTTTACCGTCGCAGGTGTTTTCGCCCACGATCATGTCGGCGGATTCGAGATATGGGCAGACCTTGCCCAGCTTGAAGCCGAAGGCGCTTTTAATAAGCGCGCAGGTGTTGCGGGGAAGATACTTTTCCACTTCCTCCATGGCGAAATCCGCGCCCGAGCAAAGCCCCACCAGCACGCCGTCAGCGGCGAGCACGATCTCCTCGGGCACGAACACGCAGAAGGAGCCGATCACCTTGCGGCCTTCGGCCTTGGCGTCTTGCAGCTCCTTGATGCGCAGGCCGTGCACCTGGCTCACCACGAAATTGAAATAATCCATACCCTTGGGGCGGTTCTCCTGGGAGAGGAACACTTGCTTATATCCATCCCCCAGGACCGCTAACAGCTGGTCGTGGGCTTCCAAATTCAGGCCCAGGTCCTGCCACATGGCCCGGTATTCTTGGCTCATCGCCTTGCCTCCTCGGTTGAGAGTGTGTTTGGCGGCAAGGTTATATTAATTGTGCCGATGACAAAAATAGATAATGTCAATGAATAAGGGGGCTTGCCATAGGCGGGGCCGTTGGGAGTCAGGCGGCGGCCGCGGGGCAAAGGCCATTGTGACGCCGGGCTAATGCATATATGCTAGAGCCAGGTTCGGCCCCAGGCCGCCTACCCACACCCAAGAGATTTGGTGAAGACATGCCCTTTTCAGCCGCATCCCTGAAAGCAGTTGTCATCGCCGTCGCCTTTTTTACGGCGCTGGCCTTGATCATCGCCGGTTGCGGGCCGGAACCCCGGCCCACGCTCAGCGCGCGCGACGCCCTGCAAAAGGTGCCGGAGCATCAGTGGCCCGTGCTCTACGACGACATGGACGCCCAGAGCTTGTATGACGCCTGCCAGCAGTCGCTGGCCTATCTGGCCAAGGTGCCGCCGGATCGCGAGTTTTGGTTCGGGGATTACGCGGTCAAGGCCTCCCGCATGGCCGAGGGCATAACCCGCTTGCAGGACGTGCTGGTGCGCTATCCCGACGCCATCGCCCGCACCGAGGCCCTGAAAAAGGAGTTTTATCTGTTCGCCTCGGTGGGCAGCGACGGCCAGGGCCGGGTCTTGTTCACCGGATACTACGAACCCGTGCTGAAAGGGCGGCGGGAACCGGCCGGCGCCTACCAGTATCAGCTCTACGCCTTGCCGGATGATTTGGTGTGGATCGATCTGCGCAAGTTCGGGCCTGATCTACCCAAGAAAAAGCTGGTGGGGCAGGTGCGGGAACATAAGGTGGTGCCTTTTCCCGACCGGGAGGCCATTGATTATAGGGATGCCATAAAGGATTCGGCCCGGGTGCTGGCCTATGTGGACGATCCGGTGGACGCGTTTTTTCTGCACATCCAGGGTTCGGGCCAGATTGAGTTTCCCGACGGCAAGCGCCTGCGCCTGGGCTACGCGGCCAGCAACGGCCGTCCCTACCGCTCCATCGGCAAGCTCCTTTTAAAGGAAGGCCTGATGGAGCCGGACAGCATGTCAATGCAGGCCATTAAAAGTTTTCTGGCCCAGAACCCCAAACACCTGCGGCGAGTTTTGAGTCACAACCCCAGTTATGTCTTTTTCCGTCCCTTGCAGGCCGTCGGCGGTCCTCTGGGCTGCTATGAGGTTCCGCTTACCGCTGGCCGCAGCATCGCCACCGACCGCCGCATCTTTCCCGGCCTGGCGATGTGCTTCATCCAGGGCCAGACTCCCACTCCAGAGGGCGGAGTCGCCCCCTTTATGCGCCTGGCGCTTAATCAGGACACCGGCGGCGCCATCCGTGGACCCGGACGCCTGGACCTTTTCTACGGCAGTGGAGCCCTGGCCGGAGAGCTGGCCGGGCGCATGAAGTACGAGGGAAGGCTTTTCTTTTTGGCCCCCAAGCCCTAGCAAGGAGGCAGAGTCATGACCGAGCTTAAGATCGGCGCCACCAGCCTTAGGCTTAGCCAAGGCGATATCACCACGGCCGATACCGCGGCCATCGTCAACGCGGCCAACAGCCGCCTGGTTCCGGGCGGCGGCGTGGACGGGGCCATCCACCGTGCCGGCGGGCCGGACATCGAGGCCGAGGCCCGCGGTCTGGGCGGTTGCCCCACCGGTCAGGCGGTCATAACCACCGCCGGCCGCTTGCCGGCGAAAAACGTCATTCACACCGTGGGGCCGGTCTACCGCGGCCGTCCGGCCGACGCCAGGCTCCTGGCCTCGGCCTACTTGAGCTCCCTGGAGCTGGCCGCCCGCCACGGCCTGCGCAGCGTCGCCTTTCCCAGCCTGTCCACCGGGGCCTACGGCTATCCCCTGGGCGAGGCCGCTGGCGTTGCCTTGGCCGCTGTAAAGGAAGGAATCCTGGCTCACCCGGACGCTTTTGACGAGGTTCGTTTCGTTCTGTTCGGCTCCGAGGCTTTTGACGTCTACAGCCGGGCTTTGGCCGCGCTGGCCTGAATCAGAGCCGGACTGCGGGGGAACCGGCGGCGCCGCTTGCGGCTCCTGGATCACGTCCCCGTTGATCGGCAAAATCATGTCGGATATGTCCATGACCGGCGGCTGCCGCAACCCGGGATCGGAGCGGTTCAGCTGCTCCAGGTGGCGGGTGGCCTTGGAATAGTAGCGCGGCATGGAGTCGATGGCCTCGCGGAACTGCTGGGCCGCTTTTTGGGGTCGGCCCTGCCAGGCCAAGAGCACGCCCAGGTTGTTGTGGGCCTGGCTGGCGCTGGTGGCCGCCTCGAAATGCTCCTGCGCCTCACGTAGCCTGCCTTGGCGCATGAGTACTACGCCCAGGTTGTTGTGGGCCAGCTTGAAGTCGGGATTCAGACGCACCGCGCGCTGGAAAGTTTGCTCGGCCCGGCCCAGATCGTCGGCCAGAAAATAGGCCATGCCCAGGTTGTTGTAGAGCGAAGGGGCGCTGGGCTGCAGCTTTACGGCCTGGTTGAAGGCGGCGATGGCCTTCTGCGGTTGCCGGCGCTGGTTGTAGATGATGCCCAAGGCGCTTTGAGCCCGCCACAGAGAGGGATCCATGCCAGCAGCTTGGCTCAGGGCGCTGAAAGCCTCTTCCTCGCGGCCCTGCCCCAAATAGGCCAACCCCATGCCTTGGTAGGTTACGGCGTCCCCGGGCTTTTTACGGTTGAGCTCCTTGAAGATTGCCTCTGCCTGTATGAACTGGCGGTCGCGCAGGCAGGCCTCGGCCATCTTGGTCCTCAGGCGGTAGTGATCTTTCTTGGGGGCCAGTGAAAGGGCCCGGCTGTATTGCATCAAGGAGGCCAGCCAATCTCCGGCCATGGCCAGCCTGTCGCCTTGGATTTCCAGCTTTGCCGGATCGGGCGCTTCCAGGTTCTTTTTGTATTGTTCGTCGCGGGCGGCCTGCTGCTTGGCCAAAAGCTCCTGGGCTTCGCTCTTGTTCAGGCCGCGCAGGGCAGTGGCGGAGGCGCCGCCGCCGGAGGCGCAGCCGGAGGCTGCCACAAGGCCTAAAAACAGGCCCAGGCAAATCAGCAAGGAACGTAAGCGGGACGGACGGTGGGTGGACATCTTACTCTCCTTCCTCTATTTGAGGATGGACTCGCTCACCTTGATGATGGCCGGTCCGGCCATCACGAACATGATGGCGGGGAAAATCAGGAACAGCACCGGGAACAGCAGCTTCAAGGGCACTTTAGCCGCGGCCTCTTCCAACTTCTGGCGGCGCTTGGTGCGCACCGTGTCCGAATGCACCCGTAAGGAGCGGCCCACGCTGACGCCGAAGCGGTCGGCCTGGATGAGCATGGTAACCAGGCTGGAAACATCGTCCACGCCGCAGCGGTTTGCCAGGTTCTTGAGCGCCATGTGCCTGGGGATGCCAGCCTTGAGCTCCAAGGAGAGCAGATTCATCTCGCTGGCCAGAAGGGGACTGCTGACCGTAACTTCATGCGCGACGCGCCGGATGGCCGAGTCAAGGCCCAGGCCGGCTTCAACCGCGATCACCAATAGGTCCAGCACGTCGGGCAACTCGCGGATGATGCGGTTGCGGCGACCGCGGATCACAATGTCGAGCCAGAAACTGGGCAGCATGAAACCGGCGCCAGCGCCGCCCACCAGGGCCAGGATATACAAGGGTCCCTGCACTCTTTCCTGCAGGGGCGAGAGCATCATCAAAGGCGGTATGATGAGGCAGAACGCCACTCTTATGCCCAGGTAGATGCTGACCGCATGCGGAGAGCGGAACCCGGCGAAGAGCATGTTGTTGCGGAGCTGGGTGAGCTGCCAGTTGCGGCGCGGCAGGGCCGGCTTGGCCAGCCGCCTTAAAAAGAGGACCAGGACCTTTTTAAATCCGGCCATGATCTCGCTGGTGGGAATATTCCCGCGCCCGTCGGACATGGCCTCCAGCCGGCGGCGCACCGGGTCTCTGCCCTGAGCGACCGCCCAGGCCAGACAGCCCAGGCTGATCACGGAAAAGGCGATCAGCATGGCGATTGCCAGGAGACCGTAGTCGAAGTTGAGGGCAAACGAAGGCATGGTTTCCTCACACGTCCATCTTGACCAGGCGCTTGATTACGATTATTCCCAGGACCTGAAAAACGCCGCCGGCCAGGAGCATCAGGTTCCCCACGGGATGGGTGAACATGAGCTCGATGTATTTGGGGCTCACCAGCCAGAGAATTCCCAATAGCGCCGGCGCCGTGCACGAAAGGATGGTGCCGGACAAGCGGCCTTCGGCCGATAATGCCCTAACCTGCCTGAGGAGCCGGAAGCGTTCGCGGATGATATAGCTGATGTTGTCCAGGATCTCGGTCAGATTGCCGCCGGTCTCCCTTTGCAGGGTGACAGCGGTGGCGAAGAACTTGAGGTCTTGCAAGCCAACCCGGTTCACCATGGACTTGAGCGCGTCTTCCATGGATTTGCCGTAGGAATAGTCGGAGAAGGTTTTGCCGAATTCCTCGGCCACGGGGTCTTCCATCTCCTCGGCCACCATCTTGAGGGCGGAACCGAAGCTATGTCCGGCGCGCAAGGCGCGGCCCACCAAATCCACCGCCTCGGGGAACTGCTCGTCAAAGGCGGCCAGGCGCCGCTTTCTTAAGGCCTTCAGCCATATCATCGGCCCCAGAGCCCCTAGCACCACCAGCCCTGCGGCCAGGATGCCATTGCCCTGCATAAAGCCCACCAGGCCGCCCATTGCGGCGAAGGTACAGGTCATCAGTACCAGGGTGCCCAGGTTGCAGGGGTTGCCGGCCTGCTGCAAGAGAAGCCGGAGGTCGCCTAGCCGGGGCAGACGGTTCAGGATGCGGTCGAGGAGGGGAATGGACGAAAGCGAATTGTCGCGCAGCAAGCCTTGCAGGGCCGCGCTGGTGGCGTCCATGCTGGGGCTCATTACTTTCAGGCGGCGGCGGCGGTTATCTTCGCGCTGTAGATCGCTGCGGAAGACGAACATGCCCACGGCCAGGGACACGAAGATGAGGCAGAGGAACACCAGGGCGATGATTAGATAAAACATCAGCGGCCTCCCTGGTGATCGTCGGCGAAGAGCCCGCTCTCCAGATCGATGCCGAAACTTTTGATGCGATCAGCGCAGCGCGGACGGATGCCGGTGGGGCCGAAGTGCCCCAGGACTTTTCCGCGCTCGTCGATGCCGGTCTGGGTAAACTTGAAAATTTCCTGCATGGTGATGGTGTCGCCTTCCATGCCGGTGACTTCCTGGAAGCTGGTTAGACGGCGCGAGCCGTCGGACAGGCGCACCAACTGGATGATGATGTGCACCGCGCTGGCCACCTGCTGCTTGAGCGCCTTTTCCGGTATATCCATGCCGGCCATGGACATGAGGGTTTCCAGGCGGGAGAGGGCGTCGCGGGGGCTATTGGCGTGCACCGTGGTCAAAGAGCCGTCGTGACCGGTGTTCATGGCCTGCATCATGTCCATCGCCTCGCCGCCGCGCACCTCGCCAACCACGATGCGGTCGGGGCGCATACGCAGGGAGTTGCGCACCAGGTCCCTGAGGGTGACCTCGCCGTGCCCTTCGATGTTGGGCGGGCGGGTTTCCAGGCGCACCACGTGCTCCTGCTGAAGTTGCAGCTCGGCCGAGTCCTCGATGGTTACGATGCGTTCGTGGGTGGGGATATAGGCGCTCATTACGTTCAGCATGGTGGTTTTGCCGGTGCCGGTGCCCCCGGAGATGAGCACGTTGAGCCTGGACTTGACCACGGCCTCGAAAAGCTTGGACGCCGCCGGGCTGATGGTGCCCAAGCGGATCAAGTCGTCCACCTTGAGCGGGTCCACCGCGAACTTACGAATGGAAAGCGAGGGTCCGTCCAGGGCCAGGGGAGGGATGATGGCGTTCACGCGGCTGCCGTCTTCCAGGCGGGCGTCCACCATGGGGGACGATTCGTCGATGCGGCGGCCCACGGCCGAGGCTATTTTATCAATGATTTTAAGAAGGTGCTGGTCATCGCGGAAGCGCACCCCGACTCGTTCCAGGCGGCCGCGGCGCTCCACAAAAATTCGGTTGTAGGAGTTGACCAGAATGTCGCTCACCGAGGGGTCGGCTAAGATCGGCTCTAGGGGGCCCAGGCCCAACACCTCGTTTTTGATCTCGCGCACCAGGTTGTCGCGCTCGCCCTGGCTTAAGGGATCGGGCTCGGAGTCCACCACCGAACGGATCACGCTTTCCAGTTCGCGTTCGGTCTCAGGCGTGAGGCTGTCGCTCAAAAGCGATAGGTCCATCTGGTCGATGACCTTGTAGTGCACCCTGCCTTTTAAATCCTGCAGGGCGCTCTCTCTCGCGTCGTCCCCTCCCAGTTCGGAGGAAACCAGCTTGAGCGGCGAATTCTGACCCAGCCGTTCGCGCAGGCTCATGCCGCAGCCTCCTCCCGGGCCTGCTCAAACAGTGGTATCTCACCGGTCAGTTGGCTCACCGCCCGCGACCATTTTGCTTTGGGCCAATCGCGCAGGGCAGGGCAGCCCGAATTGATGGCCTGCAGGATCAGGCGGCTGTCGTTGGGCAAAAAAGCCAGCGGCTTGGCACCCAGCGCCCGCAGCACGTCGGCCTGGCTCAAGCAGCCCTTGGCGCCGTCGCGGTTGATGACCATGTGGATCTTCTCGGGCGTGTGGCCCAGCCGGGAGGAGAGGCTAAGGAAGCGCCGGGCGCCGGCCAGGCCCACCACCGTGGGTTCGATAACTAAAAGCACCGCGTCGGCCCGGTCCAGGGCCAACAGGCTTATCTCGTCCATGCGCGAGGGCAGGTCCAGGACAACCAGGCTGTTGGAGTCCAGGAGGTGATCCAGGGCGCGGGCCACGTGCTCGGGCTTGACATCTTCGGCGGCCACCGGGTCCGCGGGCGCTGCCAAAAGGCGCAGGCCGGGCGCGGCCTCTGCCAGGAGGCTGTCTATCAGCACCGCGTCCATGCGGTCGTAGTTGGCCGCCACATCAGATATGTCGCGTTTGTGATCCAGGTCCATCAAGACGGCCAGGTCGCCGGAGTAGAGGTCCAGATCCACCAAGGCCACGTTGCCCGCTTCGGGATCGCGGCTGAAGGACCAGGCCAGGTTCAGGGCCAGGTGGCTGGTGCCCACGCCGCCCTTGACGCCGATCACCGCCAAAAGACGGCCGGACGGTTGACCGGTGAAATGGCTCTGGCGGGCCAGGCGCAGGATGGCGTCGTTGAAAGCCGCCAGCGGCGTGGGCTCCACCAGGTACTCCCGTACGCCGAGCCGCATGGCGGCCATGATGTCGTCGGGCTCCTTGGATGCGGCCAGAGCCACCAGCGCCCCGCGGGGCACCGCCCGCCGCAGGCGCTCCAGCAGATCGCCGTAGCCGTTTATGCCCTGGGAAAGCTCCACCAGCATGATTTGCGGCTGTAGCTTGAGGGCCTTTTTCTCGAATACCTCAGGCGAGCTCTCTAATCCGGCTAACCGGGCCACTGGCGAGGTGGACACCAGTTCGCGCAGGCGATCGGCCCCCTGACGGGTTTGGTGAAGGGCCAGGACTTGAGACTCGCTGTTCATTTCACTTCTCCTAATTGGCCGCGGCCACCAGCTTGGGATTGCCGGCCCGCGCTCCATAGTTAGGACCGCCGGTATCGGCGGAGGGGATTACGGTGTTGCAACGGAGAACGCCCCTGACCATCTTCAACGGGGCCGAGTGAACTTCCTCGATTTCGAAGGTGGCGAAACCCAGGACTTCGGCTGATCCTGAATTGGCGCTATCGGGCACCACCGGAACGGTCACGACCCACTCCAAGTGTCCATCGCCGTCGATGTCGGTTCCTTCGCGCTCGAAGCGGTGCCTCAGATTGTTGAAAGTGTTGTTGCTCAAGTTGCCGTTGATGATGTTGATGTTGTCGCCGATCTTGATGGTAGGTACTTCATAGCAGCCGCAGACGAAATGATCCACGGTGGGGTCGTTGGCCGGCCAGCGGTCGAAGGTGGTCCAGGAGGCGTTTTCGTTATTCTCGGAGTGGAACGTAAGTTGGGTCCCGCAAACTGGCCCGCCCCCGCCGGTGATCGCGCTCTCCTTCACGGCGATGGGGAATCCCAAGCCGCCGTCTTTGGGGATCGCGCCGGGATAGCCCACAAAGGCCAGCGATTTGGCGGTCACCTCGACCTTGCTCACGCCCACGATGCCGGCGAACATGGTGGTCACCGGGTTGTTGGCCAGATCATCCTTGCGCAGGGTTACCTCCACCGCGTTTATATCGTTGGGGTCGGCGCTCTCGCCGGTGCGGGTGAAGGCCTGGGCGTTCAGGTCCCACCAGCCGATGGTGTAGTCGGGGTCGAGGAGGGTAAGGCTTGCGCCCAGGGCGGTGTTGGCTTGACTGAACTCATGAGCCGTGGCCCTGGCCGCCTCCGGCGTGGTGACGGCGTCCAAGGTCACCGGATCCTGGGAAATCATGTTCTTGGCCGCGGCCAAGGCGGCTGAATCGGCCGCGTTTTGCAACTGCCCCCGGGCCGTGTACACAATGCCCAGGTCAGTGGCGGCGCCGGTGAGTCCCACCAGGCCGGTTAAAAGCACTGCGACCGCCACGGCGACCGCGCCACGTTCCTCACGCAGGAACCTTCTAAGCTTCGTTTTAAAACGGAAGCTCATGGCCGAACCTCCCTTCAAGCTCTTTGGGTGAGCGCGGGACGCCGGCACCCTTAGCTCCCTCTTTGCCGCCCATCTCCACCATCTTCCCCATGTAGATATCCCAGTCGCTGGGTATCTTTAGGTTGTCGGTGGGCAGGCTGGGAGCGCCGTGGCCGGGGGTGACTATCTCTGGTGTGACCGCTATCACTAGCTCGGTCTTCTTATGCTGGAACTCGGTGCTGCGGAACAATACGCCCAAGATGGGGATGTCGCCCAGAAGCGGAATCTTGGAAACCACCTGGGCCAGGTCGTCGCGGAACAGGCCGGCCATGCCGAAGCTCTGGCCGTTGTCCAATTCCAGCTGGGTCTTGGCTCTGCGGGTGGTCAAGCCAGGCACCACGTAGCCCTGGATCACTACTGAAGTGGAGAAATCCAGATCGCTGACCTCGGGCTCCACCTCCAAGCGAATCTTGCCGTTGGAAAGCACCGTGGGCTTGAACTTGAGCTTGACGCCGAATTTCTTGAAATGAATGGTGATGTTTTCTTTTTGCGGCACCGGGATGGGGAACTCGCCGCCGGCCAGGAAGTCGGCCTCCTGACCGCTGGCCGCCACCAGGTTGGGTTCGGCCAGGACCTTGGCCAGGCCGTTTTCCTTGAGAACGTCCAGGAAACCCATGATGCGGTGGTCGCCGTCCCAGGTGAAGCCGCCGGCCGTGGTCATCTTGTTGGACATGCCAAGGTCGTAGGGCGGCCGGCTGAAGGGGTTGAAGCCAGGCCCGATCGTCGGGAGGTCCCATTTCTCGGAAGGAAGCAGCGGGCCGGTGACTCCGCCCAGGAAGGTGTTGAAGAAGTTGCCGGCCAGATCCCGGAAGCTCAGGTTTACTTTGAGCTTCTTCATGGCGTCGCGCCGCACCTCGGCGAAGCGCACCTTGAGGGAGACTTGCTTAACCGCGCCCACTTCCAAGAGATCGATGACATACTCGGGGATCTTGAGCTGGGTGTGCATGTTTTCGGCCAGGTCCTTGCGAGGCACCAGGGCCAGGGCCAGGGCCTTGGCCCGCTTCTTGGCCTCCTCGCTGGAGACCCGGCCGGAAAGCACCACCGTGCCCTGGAGTGCCCGGATCTCGACGGGCTCGTTGGGCAGTATCTGGTGCATGCGCTCTTTGAGAAGGCTTAGGTCGCGCTCCACCCGCACCATGAACATCCCGATCAGCTTGTCGCCGGGGGCCCACAAGGTGATGTTGGTGGCGCCGGGGCTCTTGCCGTTGAGATAAAGCTGGTGGGTGTTTATCACCACCACGTCGCATATCTCCGGCTTGCCCACGCTGACCCGCTGAATCTTGCGGGGAAGCTTGACCAGGCGCGTATGGCCTATCTTAAGCTCCACCTGAGGCAGGGAGGGCTGGTCGGAGCCATCGCTGGCTAAGGCGCTGCAAGCAAACGCCAAGATCACCCCGCAGGCGAGGACTAGTTTTTTGACGGCTTGTTGAGATAACACGGGACGTCTCCAGTTCCACCAACCCCGCCACCGCCGCCTTCAGCAGCTTTGGCCACTTGTGTAGATCTTTCCTTGCCAGATGGTTTGCTGTTCCCCAGACTATCGGACGTAAGGCGGAGCACGCCTTTGATGATCTCCACCGTTGGGCGCTTTTCCGTGGCTTGCGCGGTTTCACCCTTGTCATTGGTGGTGACCGGCAATAAAGAAGTCAGGCGCACACCGGGAGAGATCGTTTCCCGGCGGTCAGCGTTGCTGCGCAGGGCCAGGAGGAGCTTGCCCTCGTTTGCCGATAAAGCCAGGGTCTCGGCCTGCAGGGGCGTGAGCTGCAAGGTGACCACCTTGGACTTGTCCCGCTTGGGCTTCTTGGCGTCCTTGTCATGCTCCACGTTTTGGCCCACGGTGAGAACCGTCACGCCTTGCAGCACGGTGCGGGTGATGGGGTCTTTCTGGTAGGGGCCCTTGGCCACGGTGGCCAGGACGTCAACCAGGTCGCCGGGCTGCACAAAGCCGCCCACGCCGATCACCTCGTCAACGTGCACCGTCATGGCCCGGTAGCCCTGGGGCAGCACGGCGCTTAAGCCTCCACGCAGGCCCTTGGCCGCCAGCTTGCCGCTCAAAAGCGGTTCGCCTTGGCTAGCTGCGGTCTTCAGAACCCGTCCAGTAAGCAATTTGACCGAGTTAAAAGAGCCTTGCGGCAGGCCGGCCTGAGGCCAGCGGGTGACCTTGAGATCGCCGGCGGAAAGGGCTAGGCCCGCAGGCAGATCGCGGGAGGCAACCACCACCGGGGTCATGGCGATGCGGCTGGCGGCGGCCACGGCGCCTTGCCGCTGGATCCATTTATGGGCGGCGAAGGCCGCGGCGGCTGCCAGGACGATAGCCAAGGCTAGAAATATGAAGCTTCCTTTGCGCAGCATTGCCCAACCTCCTACTCGTGCCGCATTACAGTGGTGGCGACGAGGGTCAGGCTCGACGGCACGCCGGGTACCAGGCTGCCAATGACCGGCAGCTCATGACTGCCCCGCACCGCCACTGTGACCAGGGCGCCGGTAGTAGCGGAGGCGCCGCTGCTGGTTACCGTGACCGCGCCGGGATAACCTGCCGTGTTCAGCAGGTTAGCCACAAAAACCTCGACCTCGGAATCATCCACGCCCTCGAAGAGCGCGCCCCTACGGGCCCCTTCGCGGCTGGCGTTGACCAGCATCTGCTTGGAGTACCAAGCCGAGCCCAATTCAAGGATGGAGAAAATCATGGTGAGGAACAGGGGCAAAAGCAGCGCGAATTCCACGACTACCGAGCCCCGCTCGCGCTTGATGAGGCTGGCCAGTTTCCGCATCATGGCAGGCCTCCTTGCAGGACCAGAATCAGGGCGCCGCTGGCGATGGCCAGACCATAGGGCAGGGTTTTAACCGGAGCCGGGCTGAAGACCCGGCGGGAGGCGACCATGCGCACGACCGCCAAGACGCCCCCGGCCAGCGAGATGAGCACGAAAAGCATCAAGGCGGGCCAGGGAGCCAAAAAACAGCTCAGCGCGCCCAAGGCCTTGACATCGCCGGCGCCCACCGCGCCCAGCACGTAAAAAACCAGCATGAGGCCGAATCCCACGGCTCCACCCAAAAGCGCTTGGCCGAGCCCGGCGAAGCCGCCGCCCAAAAGACCCCATCCCAGCCCGCCGATCGCGGCAAGGGCGGTGAGCTGATTTGGTATCTTGCGGGTGGCTACGTCCGAACTGGCCATGAGAGCGGCCATAAGGAAAAATGTCATGGCTTTCAAGCCGGCGGGATCACCGGCCTGACTCAGCAACCAAGGCAGGCAGGCCAGAGCTGGGAGGAGGCCCCAGTGGGCCCCCCCCAACTCTGCCAATGCTTCATTGCGCCCGGGCAGATACATATTTCTACCCTTTGGTTGCACGTCAAGTCCGCTTAGCCGGCCAGCGCGGTGGTGGCGCCATTAATGTTGGTCTGAACCTGGCCGCCCAGCGCAAAGGCCGCGGCAGCGATGCCCGCGCCGATCAGGGCCAGCAGCAGAGCGTACTCAACAGCGCTGATACCGGATTCGTCGGCCACAAACTTCTTAATGCTCTTTATAACCTTCATGATGTTCCCTCCGTTTATTGGGTCTATTGGATACTTTGATACCTGTTGCCCGTTTTTCATTTGCCGGCCTATAGGGCAAGAAGAATGCCAAAAGCGCTATTTCGAAAATGTAAAACAATAAAAACTAGAGGGGTCTTAGCTAAAAATATAAGCATTAACTGACAATTATATAACTTGGCAACGCTTTGCATTTTCTTGAATATGGCTATGCCACAGGTTGGACGCAGGATTTTTCACAGGCAATAAAGCTGGAGGGCGACTTACGTATTACGTGCTCGTAATTACGAAATGGGAAAAGTTATGCGTAAAATGAGAGTGAGGCTAGTGCTTGCGGCGGCGGCGCGCCTGCAGTTTGGGGTGATCGATATTGACCTTGTCCAGTTTGTAGGACAATGCGCGGGGCGTGATGCCGAGGAGCTCCGCCGCCCGGCTTTGCACCCAATCGGTTTTCTCCAAGGCAGTCCGGATGGCCCAACGCTCCAGCTCCTCCAAATCCAGAGTGGGAGGAGCGGCTTGCTCGGGTTGCTCCGGCGGGCTGGACTGGCTGAGCCCCAGATCCTCGGGGGTGATTTCCGCGCCGCCGGCAAACAGGATGGCGCGCTCCATCGCGTTCCGGAGTTCGCGGATGTTGCCCGGCCATTTATGATCAACCAGCTTTTCCTGGGCGGCCGGGGTCAGCGCTTTCATCTGCTGCCGGGATTCGGAGCAGACCGTGGTGAAGAACTTTTTGGCCAAAGGAATGATGTCCGCCCGGCGTTCCCGCAAGGGCGGGATAAAGATCGGGGTCACGTTGAGGCGGTAGAAAAGGTCCCGGCGGAAGCTGCCGTCCCGCACCGCCTGCTCCAAATCCACGTTGGTGGCGGCCAGGATGCGCACGTCCACGTGGATGGAACGGGAGCCGCCCACCCGCTGGATCACCTTGTCCTCGATGGCGCGCAGGACCTTGGCCTGGATGGCCGGGCTCATGTCGCCCACCTCGTCCAAAAACAGGGTGCCGCCATGGGCCTGCTGGAAACGGCCGGCCCGGGCCTTGTGGGCCCCGGTGAAAGCTCCTTTTTCGTGCCCGAAAAGCTCGCTCTCCAAAAGCGTCTCGGTGAGAGCGGCGCAATTGACCGTCACCAGGGTCCCCTTGTGCCGGGGGCTGTTGGCGTGAATGGCCCCGGCGATTAGGCTTTTGCCCACGCCGGTCTCCCCGGTCAAAAGCACGGTCACGTCGGTGGGCGACACCCTGGCCACTTGGCGCAGAACTTCCTTCATGGCCTCTGATTCGGCCTGAATGTGTTCCAGACTGTAGATATATGGCTGCTCGTGGCGCAGGTAGTCGTAGGCGTGGTGCAGGGAAGCCTTTTCCAGGGCCCGGTCCACCGTCAGAAGCATGTGCTGCAGGTTCAAGGGCTTTACATGGAA
>CAZDRW010000017.1:0-16598 GCA_964507555.1 uncultured Desulfarculaceae bacterium | reverse complement strand
TGATACTTGTCTTCCCATTGAGTCGGCACCGGTTTCCTCCGCAAGTATTTTTTAGCCAGCCGCCAGCCGCGTAAAGGCAAACAACGCCTAAAAAATGCCCTTACTAATCGCCTGCAGTAAACCTACCTTTTTATTATAGAGGTTGCGATAAGGCCTTTGTGAAAAGATTAGGAACGGGGCTCTCGAAGGCCTTGCTCAAAGATAGGCGAGCAGGGAGGCTTTTTTCTTTCGGGCGCCGGGCTATAATTATTTAGTAAGGGCGCGTATTGGCAAACATGCGCAGCATCGAAGGGACGGCATTAGCGCCCCCTTGGCCGAGCCGGTCCTGGGTTAAGCCGGAGCGTTGCTCCGCGATTATTAACGATCCATTGCAACCGCAGGAGCGCCTGGCATGGAAAGGCTGACAGGTAAGCAAGATGTGGCTTTACCGAGGGAGCAGGGCATGAAGCAAGTCAGCCTGCGGAGCCCCGGTTATCACGTCAAGATCCAGGGCTGGTTGGCGAGTTGATGCGGCCCGCTTCTTTCCTGATTTTAGGCGGGGCGGGTTTCCTAAGCATATTCAGCTCCACTTTGTCCAAGAGCCCGGTCCTGCCATTGTTCGCGGCCCACCTGGGGGCGGGTCCGGCGGCCATTGGCGCGGTGGCGGCGGTTTCGGCCTTTACCGGCGTGTTGATCAGCCTGCCCGCCGGCCTTCTATCGGACAAGCTGGGCCGGCGCAATCTGCTTTGGCTTTCTGCCCTGGTATTTGCCAGCGCCCCGTTTTTATATCTGGCGGTCAGTGACATCTGGCAGCTGGGCGCGGTGCGTTTTTACCACGGCCTGGCCACGGCGGTGTTCGTGCCGGTGGCCATGGCCTTGGTGGCGGATCTGTTCCCCGGCTCCCGCGGCGAGAAGATGGGCTGGTTTTCCACCGCCACCCTGCTGGGGCGCTTTCTGGCTCCCTTGGCCGGCGGGGCGTTGCTGGGCTGGTTCGCCTCCAGTCCCGAGATAGGATTTCAGGCGGTATATCTGGGTTGCGGCCTGGCCGGGCTCTTGGTCTTGGGACTGGTCATGTTCTTGCCCAAGCCCGAGGCGGGTCCCAGCCAGGCCACGACTTGGGCCGAGGCCAGGGCCGCCCTCAAAGTCATCGCCTCGGACAAAAGGATCCTGGCCACCGCTTCCACCGAGGCGGGGGTTCTTTTTGCCTACGGCACCTTCGAGGTGTTCCTCCCCTTATACGCCATCAGTCTCGGCCTCAGCGCCTATCAGGTGGGCGTGTTCCTTTCTTCCCAGATAATCACCCTGGCGCTGACCAAACCTCTTTTGGGACGCTTTTCCGATCGTCACGGCCGTGCTCCCCAGATAACGGCCGGCTGCCTGCTGGCTGGGTTGGCCATTGGGCTTTTCCCCTGGCTGAGTTCCTTTTGGGGTTTTCTGCTTTTGAGCATCTGTTTCGGCTTAAGCCTGTCGGTGGTCACCTCGGCGTCCTCGGCCTTCGTGGCCGACCTGAGCCACGAAAAAGGACGGGGGTCGGCCATGGGGCTTCTCGGCACCATCATGGATATCGGCCACTCCAGCGGACCTTTACTGGGAGGTATAACTGCCGCCTGGTTGGGCCTGGCCAGCTCCTTTTGGCTGGCTGCGCTGGTTATCGCCTCCACGGCCGTGGCCTTCGCCTTGACCATGCACTGGGCCAATGACGGGGACTGATGACGGTATCAGCCAGGCCTTCGGAAACCATGTTCAGGATAGGCCCCAAGCCTTCCGCTCCTCATGATTCGCCTAAAGGGCGATCGGCCAAGGGCGTCTCAATGGGTTGAGCAGGATATGCAAGGGTCGTAATTGCGAATGGTCTGCTCACACAAACGGCGCAGCTCATCCAAGGGAATATCCAGGTTGCGCGCGGCTACTCCGCCCAGATCGTTTTCTATGGCCCGTTGGTTCTGGGAAGTGGGGGTGACGATATTGGCCCGTTTGATTAGACCCCGCCCGTTGATCTCATAGGAGTGAAACAAGGTCCCGCGCGGGGCCTCGGTGCAGGCGGCGCCCCGGCCTTGGCTGGCCGGCACCGCAAAGGACGCCGCCTGGGGCTGCTGATAGGCCTTGATGAGGCGCAGGGCTTCCTCGCAGGCCAGCACCAACTCCACTGCGCGCACCACGATACTCTTAAAGGGATTGCGGCAAGGCGGCCGCAGTCCCGCCCGCTCTGCGGCTTTGGCGGCCAAGGGCGTCAGTTGCGCGTGGTTCAAGCTGTAGCGGGCCAAGGGCCCAACCTGGTATGTGAGTCCGCTGTCCTCCGGCTTCAATTTGAGTACGGCCCGCAGGGCGGTGGAGTGGGCCGCCTGGTCCTCGATGACGTGGGACTCAAAGTCGTCCACCGCGATCTCCACGCCGGCCGAGGTCTTGAGCACCCGCCCCCGGTCGATGGCATACATTTGCGGATGGGCAAGGGCCATTTGGACCTCGCCGCCCTCGTAGTCGGGGAAAGCAAAGCCGGCTACCCAGTCCACCGCTGCCAGGGACGCCTGCAAGGCCTTTTCCAGGTCCGGTAGGAGGACGGCCAATTCGCTGGGCGCAGGCGCCCGGTAAAATCCCCCCACCCGCTGATTGATGGGGTGGATCTCCCGGCCGCCCAGGAGGGCGACCAGCGCGTTGCCGGTTTTTTTGGTGGTGAGCCCGGCCTCGACCAAGGCCCGGTGTTGGCCGGCCATGCTCAGGGCGTCGGCATAGCCCAGGAAGTCCGGGGCGTGCAGCATGAAAATGTGCAGGGCGTGGCTTTCGATCCACTGGCCACAGTAGATGAGGCGGCGCAGATCAGCGATGGCCGGGTCCGCCTCCACTCCGCAAGCCTGCTCCAGAGCCCTGGCGCTGGTGATCTGGTGGGCCACCGGGCAGATGCCGCATATGCGCGCGGTGATGTCCGGCGCTTCCCGAAAATCGCGGCCTTGCAGCACGCCCTCGAAGAAACGGGCCGGTTCATAGAGACCAAAGCGGACCCTCCTAACCTGGTCGTCGTCTATCTCCAGACGCAGGCTGCCCTCGCCCTCGACCCGGCTTAAGGCATCAACCTTGATCCGGTGCTTCATGTCGCTCACTTTCCTCGGCAAACTCCGGCGACCGGCAGTTTATGCCCCGAAAGGCCCTGACAAGCTCTTCCGGCGACCGGTGTTGCTGGTGGGCCAGCCAAGCGGCCAGGGCTTGGGTGTTGGCCGATTTCTGGGGGCCGAAGCACCCGTAGCAGCCCCGGTCGTAGGAGGGGCAGATGGCGCCGCAGCCCGCCTGGGTGACCGGTCCCATACAGGGCAGGCCGCGGGTTACCATCACGCAGACATTGCCGTTTAGCTTGCACTGATGGCACACGCACCCGGACATGAGGTCGGGCTTGCGGTTTTGCACCAGGGCGGCCAGCACCTCCAGCAACTGAGTTTTGCTGATGGGACAGCCCCGCAACTCCAAGTCCACCGGCACGTGGTCCGAGATCGGAGTGGAGTGCTCCAGCACTTTTATGAAACGGGGCTGGGGATAGACATCCTCCAGGTACTTTTGCAGCGACCCGTAGTAGCGCAGGGCCTGCACCCCGCCCGAGGTGGCGCAGGCCCCGATGGCAATCAGGGTCTTGGACCTGCGGCGGATGTCCTGGATGCGCTGCAGATCATGCTCCGTGGCCACCGAGCCCTCCACCAGGGAGATATCAAAGGGCCCCCGCCGCCGCACAGTGCCGGCCTCCAAAAAGTAGGCGATCTCGACCGCCTCGGCCACCGCCAGGAGCTGGTCCTCGCAATCCAAAAGGGACAGTTGGCACCCGTCGCAAGAGGAAAATTTCCAAACCGCCAGTTTAAGCTTAGCGGCCATGTTTTACAGCTCCCGCAAAGAGATGAGCGGCCGCACCCGGTCCAGGCTATAGACCGGGCCGTCGAGACAAATGAATTGGGGCCCCAATTGGCAATGACCGCACAAGCCCACGCCGCACTTCATATCGCGCTCCAGGGAGAGATGAATGCGCTCGTCGGGCAGGCCGGCCAGGTTTAATTCTTCCGCCATGGCCTTCATCATGCGTTCGCTTGAGCAGATCAGGGCGTTGGTTTGTTCCGGGTCGATCTCCAAGCCCGCGATGAGGGATGTGGCCACTCCGATGTGTCCCCCCCAGTCCGGTCCGGCGCTGCCCACCGAAATTTCCACCCGCAAATCCCAGCGTGCCTTCCAGTCGGCAAGCTGGCGGTGGTAAAGCAGGCGGTCGGGGGTGCGCGCTCCGTAAAGCAAGGTGACCTTGCCGTACTGCTCGCGGTGGTTGAGCACATGATAGATGGCCGGACGCAAGGGGGCCAGGCCCAGGCCGCTGGTGATGAACACCACATCGCCGCCGGCGATCTCATGCACCGGCCAATTGGTGCCAAAGGGCCCCCGCACTCCCAGGGTCTCGCCCCGGCTTAGATCGCAGATGGCCGCGCTGACCTTGCCCACCGCCCGTACCGTATGCACCAGGCAAGCGGGTTGCTGGGGGTCGCCGCTGATGGAGATGGGCACCTCGCCGTTGCCAAAGATATAGAGCATGTTGAACTGGCCGGGCCTGAAATTGAACTGACCTGTGGACGGCTCCATTTCCAGGGTGAAGATGCCTGGTAGCTCCTTGTGCACCTTGCGCACCACAAAGGGTAATGGCGCCAGATCCGTTGGCCGGACTTCCCCGGCAGGCTCATTCAACCGCGTGCTCATGGATCACTTCCAATAGTTGCAACCGGGTTGCCTTGAGTAATTGGGCCAGCGCCCCGGAAAAGCGCAGCATGAGCTGGTAGCCCAGTTCGTGGTCTTGCTCGCACTCGCCCCGCAGGCAGCGGCCGTCCATTTCCTGCACCAGGGTGGGCTCCAGAGCCCGGTAGTCAAAGGAACGGCGATAGGGCGGAAACAGCCAGTCCGCTCCCACCACCTGACCGGCGGCTTGGGTGAGCAACCCCACCTCTCCCAAAGGCGAGGTGTGGGCCGCAATGGCCACCCGGCCCTCTTGGATCAAATAAAAATGGTTGGCCGGTTCGCCCTCATGGCAAAGGTATTGGCCCTTGCTGAAGCGAACCCCGCGGGCGCAGCCGGCCAAGAGGTCGATGTGCTTGGCGCTCATGCCGGCAAAGAACCGGTGGCCAGCCAGGTATTGCCGCATATCATCCATGGCTGGCTCCATTCCCGGATCCTGCTTGGGGGCCGGCTTGGCCGGGCTGCCGCAACATGCTCACCTCGTGGGTGATATCCATGCCCACCGGGCACCAGGTGATGCAGCGCCCGCACCCCACGCATCCCAACACGCCGAACTGGTCCTGCCAGGCAGCCAGCTTGTGGTGCACCCACTGGCGGTAGCGTGCCTCGGGAGCCGCCCTTACGTTACCCCCGTGGATATAGGAGAACTCCAGGTTGAAGCAGGTGTCCCAGCGCCGCGCCCGCCAGGCGCCAAGCCCGTCGAGATCCTGGCCGTCGTACAAGGTATGGCAAAAGCAGGTGGGGCAGACCAGGGTGCAGTTGCCGCAGGTCAGGCAACGCCGGGCCGCGTTCTGCCAGTGCGGGTGTTCGCGATTGGCGTAGAGCAGTTCCTTGAGCCCGGCGGTGTCCAGGTTGCGTCCCATGCGTCCGGCTGCATCGCAGAGCATACGCCCCGCGGTTTCAACCTCTTCGCGGGCAGGCTGGTGCTCCACCTGCTCCATAAGACCTGCCCCGATGGCGCTGCCGGTCTCAACCAGGAAGTAATGCCGCTCCGGCTCAACCACCTCGGTCAAGGCTAGGTCGAAGCCGTCCCGCGCCTGGGGCCCGGTTCCCATGGAGGCGCAGAAACAGGTTCCTCCGGGCTGCGTGCAGTTGACCACGATGATCACGGTCTCGCGCCGCCGGGCAAAATAGTGGACGTCGGGATAGGTGCGCTCGATAAATATCTTGTCGAGAATCTTGATGGCGGCCAATTCGCAAGGCCTCACCCCCAGCAGGGCCAGGGGGGGCGCTTGGTCCGTCCGCGCCTGCACGGTGAAACCGGAGCCTTCCCGCCGCAGATTCAGCAAGGTGAGTTGGGGAGGGTGCAGGTAGCGTTTCCAGGAATCGTGACCCAGGCTGTAGCCAAACAGCGCCGGGCCGTCCTCCTGGTGCAGGCGGAAAGTCCCGGCTTCCCGTTCTTCCCTCAGCCCTCGGGGAAGCTGATCGGTGCCCTGGAGATCGGCATAGACCAAGGAGCCATTCTGGAGAGTGGGGCCCAGCACCCGGCGTCCCTGCCGGGACAGGGCCTCCACCAGGCCGGAGAGGCCTTGTGGCGTGATTATGACCGGGGCGTTAGCGGTCATTGGCTCTGGGCCCCAAAAAGCTGGGCCAGGCCGGGGCAGCCGGGGAAAAGCGGGTCAGCCGCGGGAAACATGAACTCTCGGCTGAAACTGGCGCACGATGTACTCATTAGACACCTATGGTGGTTTTTGCATGTTTTTAGCGGAGTCCTTTGAAACGGGGGCAAGCCTATATTATACGGCGACCTTCGAGCGTCACCTCGCTATGGCCCTCCAGTATTCCCGGTGCCTGCTTTTACCCGGTGGGGCAGGGGAAAGCGGCTTCATGCCCTACCTGTCAATGCGATTTCTCAGCGAAAACACGGCAGGAATTGCAACCACCTTCACTTAAAGCATAGTAGCTTATTTACGTTTACCCGGTCAATCGTAGGGGGTCGGTCAGCTTTGCCCTGGCGCCGATACTAAGTCGATTCCCGCAAGGGAACCTTGCCGGGATTGATCTCGCTAGGGCTTTTGGCTTGCTATCTCGATAGCCAGTGCCTTCTCAGCATCGCTCCGACTGGCCTCATACCGGGCCTTTTTGCGCCAGGCATAAAGCTGGGATTAATGAAGCCCCAATTGCTTGGCCGCGCCGGTTACCCCCACCTGCTCGGCAAGACCAAGCGCCTCTGTCTTGAATTCGGCCGAGTACCTCCGCCGGCTTACCTGCTTCCGACTCTTCATGATCGGTCATGGCTCACCCTCGTCAAGCAATTTACTCGCTTAACTCGGTGTCCGCCAAAAATGGGTCAGATCACCGGGCGGGAACCCTTTCTTTTGGCCGCAAAAGAAATGGTGCCCATCCGATGACTTGTTTGCTTTTCTTTATTTTAATTAAGGTCGCGTCAAGCTCGGAATGCGGCTAGTAATTAGGATGTTTTGCTAAGCAGAAGAATCACGGGGTGTATCCTTTCTTTTTGGTTTTAGTTCCGCTGCCATAAGGCGAGACAACTCGTGCTGAAGCGGCGGGTTATTATATACTCGACAGGTTGTGAATGCGCTGAACACGGGACTCACACAAGGAGAAGCTCTTTTGCGGAAGATCGGCCGGAAGATGGTATTGGCGGCGATTCTTGGTATCGCACTATCACTACTGGGCGCCTCCGGGCAGACGGCTGCACAGGCGCCACCCCAGGAGGCCCTCAAGGAACTGGACCTGGGACTTTCCTATGTGCAAAGAGCCTGGGTGGCGCGGAGCGACATCCAAGGCATGACCCATAAAACCCTTTGCGTCGAGATGAAACAGCCCACGGCGGTGCTTTCCACCCTGGAGGGCTATAAGACCGGGGTGTGGCGCGTGGCCAACCACTATGTCCCCTATGGGGCCTGGAAGACGCTTGCCATGCAATCTGTCCCCCAGTTGATGGACACCTTCTGGCGGAGCCTTGGTTTTCAGACCGCGGACGGCGCCATGCTCATCACCGGCGCGGACATGGACAACCTGGCCCTGAAGCGGGCGTCCTCGGATGGCATAGAGGTGGTGGCCCTGGTGACCGCCGGGGTGCGGGGCAATGCCATGCGCGCTGGCTTTGACCAGGGCAAGCACCAGGAACCGGGGACCATCAACGCCATCATCCTAACCAACCGCAAGCTCTCCCCCCGGGCCATGACCCGGGCCATGATCGGCGTCACCGAGGCCAAGACCGCCGCCCTGCAGGACCTGGACGTGCGTTCGCGCTACCAGCCCCGCAAATACCAGGCCACGGGCACCGGCACCGACAACCTGATCATCGTGCAGGGCGAGGGAACCCCGGCCCGTTTGAGCGGCGGACACAGCAAGCTGGGCGAGCTGATGGCCAAAGCCATGTACGCGGGGGTAAAGGAGGCCATCGCCCGCCAGAACCGGCTCCTGGCTGGACGCGACGTGCTGGATCGGCTCAAGGAGAGGGGCCTTTCCCTGGCGTCTTTGAGCGCTGGTGATCCCGCGGGAGCCGCCCGGCTGGAGCTGATCGCGGCCCGCCCCTACTTTACTTCCTTCTTGGAGCAGGCCCTGGCCCTGGATGATGCCAGGAACCGGGGGCTGTTGCAGGACCTCATCGCCTGGCGCGACCAGTGCGTGGCAACCGCGGCCCGTTGTTCGGCAAAGACCCCCCCAAACCTGGACCAGGCCCAGGGCCCCTTGGCCATGGCCCTTGCCGTGCTTAGTTCCTGCGGCAAAGGTTCCGCCGCTACAAAATGAAACGGCCCCGCCGGTGGGGCAGGGCTCGCGGGGCTGCGGGTTTTGGCGTGAATGCTTGTGCCAGGTGACGGCCCCCGGCCGGCTAGTTCTCCTGATCCAGCATGTTCAGCAAATACTCGCCGTAGCCGCCGCCCATGAGCTGGCCGGCTGCCTTTTTGACCGCCGCCGCGTCGATGAAGCCCATGCGAAAGGCCACCTCCTCCAAGCAGGCCACCTTGAGCCCCTGGCGCGACTCGATGGCCCCCACATAGCTGGAGGCCTGCAACAGGCTCTCGTGGGTGCCCATGTCCAGCCAGGCGGTGCCCCGGCCCAGGGTTTCCACGGTGAGCGCGCCCATCTCCAGATAGCGCTGGTTGACGTCGGTGATCTCCAACTCGCCCCGGGGCGAGGGCTTGAGGTTGGCCGCGATGTCCAACACCCGGTTGTCGTAGAAATAGAGCCCGGTGACGGCAAAGGGGCTTTGGGGCTTGGCCGGCTTCTCTGCCAGGGAAAAAGGCTTGCCCTTTTTGTCCAAATTGACTACGCCGTAGCGCTGAGGGTCCTTGACCCAATAGGCGAAGATGGTGGCGCCGCTTTCCCTTTGGGCGGCGGCTTGGAATTTCTGGGGCAGGGACTCGCCGTAGAACACGTTGTCGCCCAGGATAAGGCACACCCTGTCGTCGCCTACGAATTCACGGCCGATGATGAAGGCTTGAGCCAGGCCTTCGGGCTCGGGTTGCTCGGCGTAGGACAAGCTTAAACCCCATTGGGAACCATCGCCCAAGAGGTCCTGGAAGCGGGGCAGGTCTTGGGGGGTGGAAATAATCAGAATCTCCCGGATGCCGGAGAGCA
This sequence comes from uncultured Desulfarculaceae bacterium, assembly GCA_964507555.1. Classification (GTDB taxonomy): domain Bacteria; phylum Desulfobacterota; class Desulfarculia; order Desulfarculales; family Desulfarculaceae; genus Desulfocarbo. The sequence goes on along the minus strand of CAZDRW010000017.1, from coordinate 7,322 downwards.
TCAGCACCGAGAGCGGATAGTAGATCATGGGCTTGTCGTAGACCGGCAATAACTGCTTGCTCACCACCAGGGTGATGGGATAGAGGCGGGTGCCATAACCTCCGGCCAGCACTATTCCTTTCATGGGCTTCCTCTATTAAGGTCCAGGGTGCGGGCTTTACTTTAACCTATCCAGGCGGCCTCAACCAAGGGCCTACATGAGCCCCATGCCGGCGATGCGCACCTCGATCGGTGCCTGGGGGATGCGCTGGTCCAGGCGGATGCAGCCGGGCAGAAAAGCGTCGATGGCCTTGGCCGCCGCGATGAACGCCTGGGACGGATGGTCCACGGTGAGCCTGCTCACCCCGGACGCCGCGGCCAGGGCGGGGATAAGCCCCGCCGCCAGATGGGCCGGCATGCCGCTCTCGGAGCGCAGGAAGCTGACCAAGGCCTCGGCCGCTTCGGTGGCCACCGAGCCGGGCCTGCCACCGCGCTGCCCCAGGGCGGAAAAACCCACCCGGTATTCATCGGCACCCTTGCCCGCGGCCCAGACCGTGAGCGACAAGCCGGTGCCGCCGCGGGCCTTGCGCATGCGGCCCTCGGCTTTGATGCCGTGCAGCTCCAGGCGACCTAAGGCCCCGTCCAGGGCTTGTTCGGCCAGGTGCAGGGGCAGGCCGCTGGTCAGCACCTCCACGCCCACTTCCGTGAGGCGGAAAGGCCCTTCGGCCTGCAGGGAGCGCACTTGCCGCCCCGGGCCGAAGGTGATGGTGGCTTCGCCCTTGGCCCGAGGGAAGAACCCCGGGCTCACCTCCACGTACTGGAGATCCATGCCCAGGGTGCGCCAATTGGGGGTGAGCACGTGGTTTAGCTCGTCGCTGGTGAAACCACCCAGCACGTGGGTGCCGCCCATGATGGTCAAGGTGCTGTCGGCGCCGGTGGCGGCTAGCGGCAAGGCCAGCACTTCCAGGATATTGCCCACGGGCGCGGCGCTTTTATTCTCGCGGGCCACGTCGAACTGATAGTCGCCGGCCAAGGGACGAGGCAGGCCGCCGGGTATAAACAACAGCTCGGATTTGCCCACCCCGCCTTCGAAACGGCCGGCGCTGACCGCGGCGGCCGCAGCGGCGGCGGTGATGCCGCCCGGGCCGATGCCGGGGTGGGGCCGGGGATTGTCGTCCACCAGGCCGGTGAAATGCGCCGCTCTTCCCGAAAGCGCGGCCAAGGCCAGAGCTGCCCGGAAACCCGCATTATGGCCGTTGCCGGCGTTGGTAATTAGTATGGGGGCGCTAGCCAAAAATTATCTCCCCGTGGTTCGGTTGACTTTGACAAGGCAGTATACCCTAGCCCCGCTTATGGTCCCAGCCTTAAAGCCTCGCCAACCCTGGCACTTGCTGACAGGCCCCGGGTGTACTATCCTTGGACTCTAGGCCCCGGGCGAAACCTCGGGGCCTGAAGCTGTTGCTAACTTGTGCGGAAGTGAAAGGCAATTAATACGACAAGTCTACAGGTGATTAATAGCGGTTAATTGTGTGATTATTGGACATAAGTATCAATGTGTTACAAGCGCTGCCCCGGAGTCTGGCAAATGAGCGCCGTTCAGAGCGCCTTGGATTAATTCACAAGTGAAACGAATTAGTTGTGAATAGCGACTCCTCAAATAGCCCCTTCAAGGGGATCGGCTGGCAATTGGGCGACGGCTTGAGCCGGGCCCTGGAGTCACTGGAAAGCCAAGGCCAGGCATTGATCGCCGGTATCGAGGCCGGGGCCCGCGCCTTCGCCTTGGCCCGGGCCTGGCAGGCAAAGCGCGGTACCTGGTTGGTGGCGTGCCCCACCTTGCCCATGGCCGAGGTGCTGGCCAGGGATCTGGAGTTTTTCCTGGGCGGCCAGGGCGAGGGCTTAAGCCCTGTTCGTTTGTATCCTGCCTACGAGGTCTTGCCCTACGAGGAGATCGACCCCCCGCCGGAGATTACCGCCCGGCGCCTGGCCGTGCTGTGGGAGCTGATGGAGGACCGCGAGCCGCTTTTGGTGGTGACCTCAGCCCGGGGGCTCTCGCCCCGGCTTTGCCCGCCGGAGCACCTTTTGGATTCAGCCTTGAACCTGACCCCCGGCCAGACGGTGGACCGCGAGCGCCTGGTGGAGGCGCTCATCAACGGGGGCTACACCTCGGTTTCCCTGGTGGAGCAAGTGGGCGACTTTGCGGTGCGCGGCTCGGTGGTGGATTTCTTCGGCCCCCTTTTGGAAGATCCGGTGCGGGTGGAGTTCTTCGGGGACGAGATCGAGAGCCTCCGGCGCTTCGATCCCACGGACCAGCGCTCCCAGCTGGGGCTCAGCGAGGCCACCATCATCCCCTGCCATCCGGTGGATCTCTCGCCCCAGGCCGTGCAGCGGGCGGTGGCGGCCTTGCGCAAGCTGGCCCAGGAGGAGGGCCTTTCCACCCGCAAGCTTAGCGAGATCACCGAGCGCATGGAGCTGCGCGTTCCGTTCACGGGCTTGGAGTCCTTCCTGCCGCTCTATTACCAGGCGGCCGGCGATCTTTTCGACTACCTGCCCCAGGACTGCCGCCACTGCCTGGTGGAGCCGGCCGAAGTGCAGGTCCGGCTCCTGGCCGAGTCCGAGGAAATGGCGGCCCAGTTCAATGATGCCCGGGAGGAGGGCAGGGTGGTGCTGGCGCCGCCCCGGTTAAGGCGCACTCCCGAGCAGGTGGCCCAACGGCTTTCCTTGCGTCCCCGCCTCATGTTCAAGGCCTTGGGCCTGGCCGAAGTGGATGAGGGCACGGTGCCGGTGATCCTGCGCGCCAAGAGCTATACGGGCCTGCATCAAGACCTGGGGCGCAGCGGCCAGGGATCTTTGCTGGAGCGCTTCACCGCTTGGGTGGGGGGCGAGGAGGAAAAGGGCCGGCGGGTGATCCTGGTTTGCCGCTCCAACTCCCAGGTGGAGCGCCTGTTCGAACTTCTCGGCGAGCGGGGCCAGGAGGTCCGGGTGGCCCCGCTGGCCTTTGAGGCCATGAGCGGGACCTTCGCCGGGCTCACTCTCCTGCAGGGCGCGCTCTCGGCGGGCTTCACTCCGGCGGAGCTGCCGCTCACCTTTGTGACCGAGGACGAGGTGTTCGGCGCGGTGCGGGTGGTGCGCCAAAAGGCCCCGCCCCGGATGTTGGCCGCCTTGGCAGCCTTGGACGATCTGGCGCCCGGCGATTACGTGGTGCACGTGGATCACGGCATCGGCCTCTACCAGGGTCTCAGCACCATGGCCGTGGGGCCGGCCGAAAGCGACTTTCTGCTCCTGACCTATAAGGGCGGTGACAAGCTCTATCTGCCGGCCGACCGCATGGGGCTTATCTCCAAGTACCGCGGCCCGGACGATGCCAAGCCTAACCTGGACAGCCTGGGCGGCAAGGCTTGGGAAAGGACCAAGAAGCGGGTGCAGAAGGCCATCGACGCCATCGCCCGCGACCTGGTGGAACTGTACGCGGCGCGCAGCTTCCTAAAAGGGCATCCCTTTTCCGCGCCCGATACCGATTTCCGCGAGTTCGAGGCCTCGTTCCCCTTTGAGGAGACTCCGGACCAGGCCCGGGCCATCGAGGACGTGATCGCCGATCTCACCGCGCCGCGCCCCATGGACCGTCTCATCTGCGGCGACGTGGGCTTCGGCAAGACCGAGGTGGCCTTAAGGGCCGCCTATCTGGTGGCCATGGAGGGCCGGCAGGTGGCTTTTCTGGTGCCCACCACGGTCCTGGCCGAGCAGCACGCCCAAACCTTCCTGGAGCGGCTCCGGGAGTCCCCGCTGGAGGTGGCCAGCCTGAGCCGCTTCCGTTCCGTGGCCCAGCAAAAGAACATCCTGGCCGGGCTGGCCGAAGGCAAGCTGGACATCGTGATCGGCACCCACCGGCTCTTGCAAAAGGATGTTTTGTTCAAGGACCTGGGGCTGGTGGTGGTGGACGAGGAGCACCGTTTCGGGGTGAAGGACAAGGAGCGCCTCAAGAAACTCCGGCGCCTGGTGGACGTGTTGGCGCTCACCGCCACCCCCATCCCCCGCACTCTGCAGATGAGCCTGTCGGGCATCCGGGACTTAAGCGTGATCAACACCGCCCCGGTGGACCGCCAGGCCATCAAGACCTATTTGGCCGCCTTCAGCCCGCGCTCGGTGGGCGAGGCCGTTACCCGCGAGCTGGACCGGGGGGGGCAGGTGTTTTTCGTGCATAACCGGGTGGCCGACATCGGGCGCATGGCGCGGCTGGTCTCCAGCCTGGTGCCCAAGGCCAGGGTGGGCGTGGCCCACGGCCAAATGAACGAGCGCGCCCTGGAAAAGGTGATGCTCCAGTTCGTGCACCGGGAGCTGGACGTATTGGTGTGCACGACCATCATAGAGTCGGGCCTGGACATCCCCAGCGCCAACACCATCATCATCAACAACGCCGATCACCTGGGCCTCAGCCAGATCTATCAGCTCCGGGGCCGGGTGGGCCGGGCCGGCGAAAAAGCCTACGCCTATCTGTTCATCAAGTCAGAGACCAGCCTCACCCGCGACGCCCGCAAACGCCTCAAGGCGCTGATGGACTTCACCCATCTGGGCGCCGGCTTTTCCATTGCCATGCACGACCTGCAGATCCGGGGGGCGGGCAACCTCCTGGGCGAGGTGCAGTCGGGCCAGGCGGCGGAAGTGGGCTATGAGCTGTACATGCGCATGCTGGAGGAGGCGGTGGCGCGCCTCAAGGGCGAAGCCCCGGCCGAGGGGCCGGAGCCTGAGCTGCGGCTCAGCCTGCCGGCTCATTTGCCGGAGGACTATGTGCCCGATTCCCAGGTGCGGCTCAGCATGTACAAACGCCTCAGCCTGGCCCGCGACCGGGCGGAGATGCAGGCCGTTGCCGCGGAATTGGACGACCGTTTCGGACCGCCCCCGGCCGCGGCCAAGAACCTTCTGTGGGGCGTGGAGATCAAGGCGCTCCTGCGCCGCATGATGGCCTTGAGCCTGGACCTTTCCCCCGGTTCGTTCTTGGTGCAGTTCAGCCACACGCCCAAGGTGGATTTGGAGCGGCTTTTGGGACTGGCGGAAAACGATGCAAAACGCGTAAAGGTGTTTCCAGACGGCAGAGTTAGCGTAAAATTGGTCCGGGGCGAAACAGAGGGCGGACCCTTGGCCGAAGCCAGGGAGTTTTTGGAGTATATAGGCGGCGGTCAGGCGGCCGGGCGGGAGGGCCCGCTTGACTAGTCCTGGTTGCAATGAAAGACCACAAATGTTAACTATCCGCGGGTAATGGCAATTAAAGTGAACATATTCAGGCGTGAGGCGGCTTGGGGCCGCTTGCTTACGGTTATGATATGCTTAGCCTGGGCTTTGGGCCCGGCGGCTTGCGGCCAGGATACCACCGGCAATGCCTTGGTGGTTATCGACGGCGATGTCGTGGGTATCGTCGAGTATAGAGCGCAGGCGGCCTTCATGGGCCTGGGCGGCGATCCCGGCAATATCACGCCGGAGATGCGCAGGGCGGTGCTGGAGGGCCTGGTCCGTCAGCACCTGGTCACCCGCAAGGCCAAGGAGCTTTCGATCCAGCTCCTGCCCGAGGAATTGTCAAGGGAGGAATCCCGCTTGAGAAGAGGCCTGGATGAGAACGCCTTGGAGGCTAGTTTGGCCGCGCAAGGCATTAGTTACGGCCAATGGCAGGAGGTGCTGGCGCGCGAGCTTCTGGTGAAAAAGACCTTGGATCTGGTATTGGCTTCCCAGTTACGGATCAGCACAGACGAGGTGCGGCAATACTACAAGGCCCACAAGGACGAGTTCAACCAGCCCGCCCAGGTGCTGGCGCAGCACGCGGTGCTGCCCACGCGGGAACTGGCCCACCGCCTGGTGGAGCGGGTGTCCAAGGGAGAGGACATGGTTGAGGCGGCGGCCGCTTTAGGCTCCCCCTTGGCCGATGAAGGCGAGCCTAACTGGCTCAGCCGCGGGCACATGCCCGAGGCCATGGAAAAGAAGATCTTCGCCCTTGAACCCGGCAAGCTGGCGGGACCCCTGAGCAGCGATTATGGATTTCATGTGGTGCGGATTTTGGACAAGCGGCCGGCCCAAAAAGCCGATCTTGCCCAGGCCGCGGAGAAGATACAACACCGTTTGGCGGCCGACAAATTGGAGGTCCTGTCCGAGCAATGGATAGAGGATCTCCGCAGCCGAGCCGACTTGAAATTTAATCAGCAATTCCTGGACAGCGGCCGAATCGGCGATTTGGGGAGGTAACAATGCGTGTCCGCTTTATATTGGCGCCGTTGCTTTTTCTACTGTGCATAATGGCTTATTGGCCGGCCGGCGCCGAGGAAGTCAACAGGGTCGTTGCCGTGGTGGGAGATGATGTAATCACCGCCTTGGATGTTGACCGGGTGATCAAAACCATGGAGGCCCAACTGGGCAAGGTCGATAACCCCGCCCAGGCCGCGGAACGGCAACAGCAGATGCGCAAGGTCGCCCTGGATCGCATCATCGAAGACCGGATTTTCCTGCAAGAGGTCAAGCGCATCAATCTTGGCGTCAGCCAGGCTGAGCTGGATCGCTATATCGAGAACATCAAAAGCAAGAACCAGATAAGCGAAAAGCAGTTTGCGGCCCACTTGAGCAGACGGGGCCTGACGCCTGATGAGTATCGCGCTGAGCTGAAAAAGGACATCCTCAAGCACAAGCTTATCCAGCAAGAGGTCAAGAGCTCGGTGGTGATCAGCGATGATCAGGTCAACCAATACTACAAGGCACACTTGAGCGAGTACGGCAAGGTGGACCAGGTCAAGCTGCGGGCGCTGTTCCTCACGGTGCCGGAGGAATCGACCGTGGCCACGCGGGACTTGATTCGCGAAAAAGCCGAGAAGCTGCGCGCCCAGGCGGTGAAAGAAAACAATCTGGCCGATCTGGCGACCAAGAACTCCCAAGGGCCGGGTGCCACCAAGGGCGGGGAATTGGAGCCGGTCTCCACCAAAGACATGGTGCCGGTCATGCGCCAAGCCCTGGGCGAGATGAAACCCGGCGATATCAGCAAGGTGCTGACAATCCCCGGCGGCTTTGTGTTCTTCGAACTCCTGGAGCGCTCGGGCGATAGTGTGCTGGCGCTCCCCCAGGTGCGAGAGCAAATCCGCGATAAATTGGAAAACGAAGCCCTGGAGAAAAAATTCCAGAGTTGGATGGCTAATCTGCGCAAAAAAACCTTTGTGGAGATCATCGGACAGTAGCTACATTTTTTAAGGATAAGTTAACGGGGCGGCCCGGTCGCGGTTCTGCATTGTGTCAACCGTGACCGGGCCTCTTGCATTGGTGAATATTGTTCATTGCGTTATTGCACAAGTAATCAAGAAACTGCACAAAAATTAACT
>CAZDRW010000016.1:0-17052 GCA_964507555.1 uncultured Desulfarculaceae bacterium | reverse complement strand
TCGAAGATTTCTTTTGACAAGGTGCCGCCCGCTGAACGGGCCAGTGCCGGCTGAGTGCCCGGCGATACCAAGAGCAGGCCTAAAAAGGCTATGGAAATAAATAGGGGAAATCGCACGACGTATACCTCTTGTTCTATTTCATGGTTTTTTCAAGGTCGGCCAAGAAGTCCGGAACTTGGCCAAAGGCGCCCAAGTTAGTGAGGGCAATGCGGAGGCTCGGCTCACGCACCCGCACCAGCAAAAAATAAGGCGTGCGCGGCTCTTTCAACAACTTGTGCAGCTTGAAGTCGCCATCGGCAAACAGGGGAAATTTGATACGGTACCGGTTGCGAAATACCTTGACCTCAAACGGTGAGTTGCCGACACCAATGCCAATCACGGCAAGCTTGTCATTCAGGGGACCCTGGCTGATCTTTTCGTATAACCGGTTCACTTTTTCGGCTTCACCCTGGCAGATGGTGCAGTACATATTGAACACCTCGATGAGCACCCAGGGCTGTTTTATTTGGCCGATGCGAAAAGTTTGGCCCTTTTCTGACTGCAGGCCAAGATATGCGGCTTGGCTCGCCTCGCCGGGTACGACAAGCACCAAATCAGGCAAGGTTTCGCCTTGCTTAAATGGTTCCTTGGCTTGGGCATACCCAATTGGGGCGAAAGCTATAAAGGGAATCAAGAGCAAGAATAGAGAAACGCCTCTACGCCAGGAGCCCGCCGCGTTGGGCAGTTTTCCCATGGTTCTCTCCGTATAAAGGCAAAGCTAAGAGCCGCCTAACCCTAAGTTTTGTTTGGTTACTACTTAATGCTGACATGCTTTAAAGATGAAATCAAACCGGTATAGAAAAGGGCCGCATGAAAAAAGCAACGGACCGCATGAACCGGTCCGTTGCTTGCAGAATGATTTGGTCGGGGCGCCCGGATTTGAACCGGGGACCCCCTGCGCCCAAGGCAGGTGCGCTGCCAGACTGCGCTACGCCCCGACTTAACTAGGACTTAAAAAATCATCAAGATCTCGGGCCAGCTTTCTTAGGGCCCTTCCCCGGTGGCTGATGGCGTTTTTTTCCTCAGCCGTAAGCTCTGCCACAGTGCAACCGCGATCAGGCAGCTCAAACACCGGATCGTAACCAAAGCCGTTGTTTCCCGCGGGCGCCAGGGCAATGCGCCCTTGCAAACGTCCTTCGGCGGTCAGTACCTGCCCAGAGGGCAGACAGCAAGCCATGACGCAGACGAATGCGGCGTCTCTTTTCTCCAGCGGCACCTGGGCCAGTTCCCTGAGAAGCTTGCGGCTACGGTCCGCGTCGCTGGCGCCAGGCCCGGCATAGCGTGCGCTATAAACCCCCGGGGCGCCGCCCAGCGCCTCCACGGCCAATCCCGAGTCATCGGCCAGAGCGGGCAGGCCCAAGGCCTTGGCCACAGTGCAGGCCTTTAACTTGGCGTTGGCCTCGAAGGTATCGCCGGTCTCCTCAACCTCTTCGTTGAAACCGGCCTGAGCCGCGGTTTTGATCGTAAGCCCCATGGGCGCAAGCAGCTGGCTTATCTCGCGCAGTTTGCCCTGGTTGTTGCTGGCCAGCACCAACTCCATGCTCATGATCCATTTATGGCGGCGGCTTGCAGGGCGAATAGCTCTTCGGCCGCGGCCTCACCCAACGCCACCATGCGCTCAAGTTCAGCGGAGCTGAAAAAGCCTTGCTCGGCGGTGGATTGGACCTCCACCAAGCGGCCGCCCGGGGCCAGCACCAGGTTCAGGTCTACTTCGGCGGTTGAATCCTCTTCATAGCACAGATCGACCACCACCCGGCCCGCGACCTTGCCGCAGCTCACCGCGGCCACAGGAAACATGGGCTTTATGCCGAGCGTTTTCAAGGCCAAGGCCAAGGCTACATAGCCGCCGGTTATGCTGGCCGTGCGGGTGCCGCCATCGGCCACCAAGACATCGCAATCCAACTTGACCGTATGGCCGGCCAGGGCTTCCAAATCAACCGATGCCCTTAAGCTGCGGCCGATGAGCCTGCTGATCTCCTGGGCTCTGCCGCGGGTGCGGTGGTCGCGGGAGGTCCGGCTGTGGGTGGAGCGGGGCAGCATGGCGTATTCAGCCGTAACCCACCCCCTTGCGTCATCTTCCATCCAGCGCGGCACGTTGTTTTCCAAAGAGGCGGTGCAGAGCACCTCCGTGCGCCCGAAGGAGCATAGGGCGCTGCCTTCGGCGTAGGGGTTTACGTTGGCCTTGATATGCACCGGGCGCATGGCTTCGGGTTGCCGTCCCTCGATGCGGGTCATGCTTCTAACCGCCCTTGTCCTAAGGTGAATCTCGAGGTGGTAAATCTAGCTTAGGCCTCCGGTAGTGTCAAGGAGCCGTGAGTGCGCATCGCCGAAAGAGGCTTGACAGGAAGAACCTAAATGGATAAAAGTTGTTCCGCAAAAATTACCGGCCAACCGTAACCGGCCATAACAACCAAGACGGGGATCATTCATGGCCTCAAAGGCCCAAGCCATAAGCGCAACGCCGAAGAAACCGGCACCCCTCATGGGCCCGGCGCGCGAATTCCCGTCTTCGGAGCTCTCTCTGGTCCTGCCCACGCCGGGCCTCTCCGCTGGGGGGTCCGGCGCACCGGTAGCCTAGGCGGGCTGCCTAAGGCGGCGCTGGTAACGCGCCGTGCCCGGCCCGCCGGCTATATCCCTGAACAAGCTTAATACTGATAAATGCCAGGGGCCATTTGCAGGCCCTTATCTCCCGCGCGGATGCTTAAGCGGAAACCAGATGGAGATTTTCATGTTCAGCTACCTATTCGCCAGCGACCCTCAGAAGCTCATGCATAAATACCTGCAGGAAGAATGCCCGGACCCTAATTTGTGGGGAGAGATCGCCGCATACTTGGTCAGGGGCCGCAGGGCCAAAACCAGGCAGGCCCAGGCTGCCATCACGGCCTATCTGGATTTGAGGGAGGCCCTGGGCGGCCTGGCCGCATTCCGCGCCGCCGGAGAGCTGACTTACGATTCATTATGCGCGCCTTGCCGCGACTTTGCCTGCACCTACACTGGACCGGCCGGCATGGATGCTGAAACCGCCATGAGTTGGGCCAGGTATCTTTTGGCCGCGGATCATCTCTTGGCTTTGGCTTATGAGGCTTCCTTGAGTCCAGGAGTCTCGCGGCGCGAACAAGCGGCGCGCATGGAGGCACATTTCAAAAATACCCAAAAGGAATACCTGAAGCCCCTCAGGCGGGAGAGGGTCATAGCCGGCAAGACGCTTGAGGAACCTGTCCAGCCGCCGGTTGCCAGCGAGGCTGCCGCAGCCTGACTTGCCTGGTTGACGCATTTTGCGCCATGGCATAGATTTGGTCAGGCGCTTTCGGGCGCTTGGCGAGAGTGGCGGAATTTGGTAGACGCGCTGGACTTAGGATCCAGTGGTTCACACCGTGGGGGTTCGAGTCCCCCCTCTCGCACCATTTAAGTTGCATGCAGAGGCTGGCCCTTAGGCCGGCCTTTTGCTTTACGAACCGGAGCAAAATCGGTTGGGGCGCGGCTATTTTTATTTGCCGGCAGGATGGCGATCCTTTCCTCTCCGAATCTATGGTCCAAGAAAATACGATAGCCATGAAAACGGAGCATCACCACGCCCCGGACGGGGAGTGACGCCACAGGACATTTGACATGCCTATTTGGGCTCTACCGGTCCTCCGGCGTCCACCCAGCCCCGCCAACCGCCTTGCAGCGCGTATGCCTTGGAGATCCCCTTTTCCCTGAGACGTTGCGCCACCCGGGCGCTGGTGCCTTCGCTGGGTCAGGCGCAATAAAGGACATACACCTTGTCTTTAGCCAATCCTCTCGCCCAATCCTGAACCTTGGCGGGATCGCGGCGCACGGCACCTTTGATTTTGTTGGGGCTGGCATTCCAGTCATAGGGCTGGCGCACATCCAGGATCGTGATTTCCTGGGCGCCCATACGTTCTAAAAGCCACTCGCGACTCACGCGGAGGTCATTGGCCCAGACCGGCGAGGCGAAGACCAGCGTCATAAGGGCACAGAGAAATAGAATTCTTTTCATTAGCAACTCCTATCCAATTTGGTGACCCTCATAGGTATTATCTATAAAAATAGTAGAGTAATAGGGGCCGCACGTCCAGGACGGCTAATAAATTATTCTTGATGGGGCAAAAACTAAGGCTGGGTGGCTAGCTTTTCAGCTAAATGAGTAACCCTCGCCTGCAAGTTGAGCAGGTAGGCTGATTCGGGCTGCTTGGGCTGAGGACGGGGATCCCATTCGCGGCTTTTAACCATCCGTACCACTCTAGCCACATCAAGGCCTTCCCGGTTCAAGAGGTCTTCCACCCATTCTTTGAACTCTTCGGCGGCGGCCATAGCCCGGGCAAAGTAGCCTCTTGCATCTGAGTCGGTTAGCACTGAGTGGTGGGCCAGGCAAAGCACCTCCACTGGCAGCCTGGCCAGCCGCTTGAGGGATGATACATAGGCGTCGTAATCAACCAGGAACTCGGTGATTATATGGCCGTCCTGGGTGGGGCAGCCCACCGCCTCGGAAGCCACCAATATGCCGCGGCTGGGCAGGTAGAATGAGAGCATATCCCAGGTGTGGCCCGGCGAGGCCAGCACTTGGATGGTATCTCCGCTTGCCAGCTCCACTTGGTCGCCGTCGGCCAAAACCTCATCCACCTTAAAAGGGACGAATGGAACTTGGCTGGCCAGGTTAGGCTCCAGAATGCGCGCCAGTTCAGCGGCCTGTTCATTTAATCGCGCGATCAGCTTTTGGGCGTTGGGCCGGGCAATGATCTCGGCCGCCCGCTCTGAAGCGCAGATTTTAAGTTCAGGAAAGGCCTCAACCAAGCAGGCCGCGGCGCCGCAATGGTCGAAGTGCACATGGCTGATAAATAGTCGTTTAGGTAAGCGCCGCCCCAGAATTTTCCGGGCATGGCGCACATAGGCCGGGCCCAAGGAACTCACCCCGGCATCGAACAGAGCTGGTTCGGGGCCGTCCAATAGATATACCGGGATGGCCATGGTTCCCAAGACATGGAAGCCTGGCGCTATCTCTCCCGCTTGCAGGTGAATCATTTCAGTGTCTCCGCAGCTGATTATCTATCATGGCAATACTTACACGTCGATACGCTGGTTGGCTACAGCAAGCGGCATTGGACGCATAGATAATTAGGTCCCTTGGCTTGCGCAATTAGTGCTTCATGATTACCATTGGTTTAATAAGGAATGAATGAAGATTTTAAGTGAAAGGATTCTTATCATGGTGGAAGTGACCCCACAGGCCAGCGAGGCCATCAAAGCCATTATGGCGGAGAAAAATTTGGAAGGGGCTCTGCGGATATTTATGCAGCAGGGTTGCGGCGGCGCTCAATTGTCCTTGGGAATCGATGAGGCTAAGCCGAATGACGATTCTTACGAAGCCGACGGTCTTACCTATGTGGTTGACAAAGAGCTGGGCGCCATCACCGGTAAACTAACCCTGGATTATATGAACGAGGCGGCCCAAGAAGGCTTTACGATTTCCAGTGAAAAGCCCCTGCCTGCCAGCGAGGGAGGCTGTGGCTGCGGTTGTTCCTGCTAGTTAATTTTCCATAGCACAAGTGCAAATTAAAGCGCGGCGTCATGGCCGCGCTTTTTATTTGGTGGAAGCAGGTATGCGTTACCAATGCGGCTGGTTGCCTATCTCCTGCCCCATCACCTCCATGGTGTCGCTGACCACCACAAACGCATTGGGGTCCAGGCGATGCACCATGCTTTTCAGCCGGCCCAACTCCTGGAAGCTGATCACGGTATAGATCATGCGCTCGGTCTGTCCGGAATAGGCGCCGCGGGCCGGTATCACCGTGGCCCCGCGTTTGATATCGTTGAGCACGCCTTGACAGATCTCTTTCCAAAGCGATGATACTATAACCACCGCTTTGCGTTGGCTGAGTCCGGTTACCACCAAGTTGGTTATATGGGAAGCGACATATAGGAAAACCAAAGTAAAAAGGGCGCTCTCCAGCGAGTACAAAAGGGCTGATGCGGTGAGGATGGTTGCGTTGAACGCCAAGATAGTGTTGCCGAGGCGGAGGGAAAAGCGCTTGACCAATATCACCGCCAGGATGTCGATGCCGCCGGCTGAGCCGAGCGAACGCAGGATCAGGCCGGAACCCAACCCCGTGATGATGCCGGCCAAAAGCGCGACCATGATGCGGTCCAAAACGGGAAACTTCCAGGCCACGAACTCCAGCGCCAAAGTGAATATCACCGATCCGGCCAAGCTATAGATTAAGAAGCGTTGTCCCACCATGCGCCAACCCAGAATGTAAACCGGTACATTCAAAATGAGGTACAGGATAGCCACGTTGGGAAGCGCGGGGAAAAGGTAGTGCAGGATCAAGGCCAGTCCGGTGAAGCCTCCGGAAAGGAAGCGATGCGGAATCAAGAGGCTGTTGACCGCCAGCGCGCACAACACGCTACCCGCCGTTATCAACAGAAGGTTCCACCCCACAACCAGTAAGGGGTGGCTGGGCTTGTGGTGACGCTCACTCATTTTTCGCTCCAACCTTGCAAGCCAGGCCTTACAGTTTTTATGCTGGCGGTCGTTTGGGCCGCTTCAGCCCAGGTTCATCAAAAAGCCGCCGGTCCCACCGGCAGTTTGCCAAGGCACAATGAGACCGGTCGTCTGGCCAAGATGACGGGCTTAGCAGCCTTCGTCCTTTTTGATGACCGGCACATTGGCCGGTTGAGGCTGCTTGCTATCATCCTGCTGCTTATCCGGTTCGGCAGACTTTTTCTTGGCTGCCTCATCGGTTTGAGTCATGGGTTTCTCGTTCTTGCTTGAATCCGCTTGCGCGGCCAAGGCCGCGCCGCCTCCCGCGCAGAGCAGCAAGGCTGTAAATAAGATCAGCAGAAAACGCAAGGCACGCATGCTGGCTCCTCCTTGCTAATGACCATGCCAGGTACTTTCATACCTTTCAGGTTTCCTAAGGGCATAATTAATGATTATGACAGACTGGAAATGAGGTGTCAGGAAGTTCTAGAGTTCAACCACCAGGCCTTCACTGGCGGCATCCACCTGCAGATCGGGTCCCGCCATTTCCCTTGCCTTGGCCAGCAGCGCATCCAATTGGTCATCGCTGCGCGAAGGATCGTGATGGGTTAGTATCAAACGCTCCACCCCCGCTTTACGCGCCAGTTCGACGGCCTGGCTGTAATCGCTATGGCCATAGCCATAGCGGTCGGCCATCTCTTCCGGCAGGTATTGGGCGTCATGCACCAAGACCCGTGAGCCGGAGACGAAGCGCACGAAATCTTCCATCTGCGCATCGCCCGGACCCTTAAGCTCGTTATCGGTGATGAAGGTGAGTGCCCGGCCGTTTTCCTGAAAACGGAACGCCACGCCGCCCTGGGGATGATTTAACGGTGCAGTGCGCACTTCCATGCCGTTTACTGTAAAGCGCGGCAGCTTCAGCTCGTCGGCCATTTCCACCACACCGGGCAGATCATCCCAGTCCACCGGGAAGTTGCCGTCGGCATGGCGGGAATTAAAAATGCCCTTAAGGCCAGTCAGGGCTTTGGGCCAGCCGCTGACCCGCACTCGCCAACCGGGATGGTAAACAGGTTCGAAAAATAGAAAACCAAGGATGTGGTCCCAGTGCAGATGGGTGATCAAAAGAAGCAAATCGCCTTCAGCGTTGCGCTTGCACATCTCCAGGCCCAAAGGGCGGATGCCGCTGCCCGCGTCAACGATAACCGATGCGCCCGAGGAGGGCTCCACCTGCAGGCAGGTGGTGTTGCCGCCGTAACGCAGGGTGTCGGGCCCCGGCACCGCGATGGATCCTCTGGTTCCCCAAAAGGTGAAGCGCATTATCACTCCCCCAGGATGTGCGCCGCCCCTCCCCCTCACCGCGGAATGCAGCACCCTTGGCTCGTGTTC
Source organism: uncultured Desulfarculaceae bacterium (assembly GCA_964507555.1). Taxonomy (GTDB): domain Bacteria; phylum Desulfobacterota; class Desulfarculia; order Desulfarculales; family Desulfarculaceae; genus Desulfocarbo. The sequence goes on along the minus strand of CAZDRW010000016.1, from coordinate 9,143 downwards.
AAAGGTGGAGCCCATTATAACCCAAAGCCCCAACCGTGTCTGTGCAATTGCGCGCGTCACGCTCGGGCGTTCATACTATTGCCGGCAGGGGTTTATCCTTGCCGGAAATTGTTTTATGCTCCACCCTGCGGATTAAGAAGGAGCAAACATGGATAGTTCAGCAGTAAAAGAAGTGGCGCGTTTGACCATAGCCGCGGAGCGACGCCACCTGTCCAGCGTGGTTCAGTTTATTGGCGGCATGGGGCTGGCCATGGGGCTCAAGGAAAAACGGGCAAGGGAACTGGAGCATGCGGCCGATGAAGCCATTACCAACGTTATTCAGCATGCTTTTGATGCGGAAGGCGCCGGCAGCTATACGGTTATAATTTCGCGCTGGCCGGGGCAGGTGCAGGTCGCCATCGAAGACCAAGGCCTGCCCTTTGATTTGGAAAGCTTTCGGGTGGGTGACCGTACTGGATTGGGGCACCAACTCCTGAAACGCTATGCCGATGAAGTGCGCTTTTACAACCGGGGGACGGCGGGGAAAAGATTGGAGCTGTTCAAGCACCTGCCGGCGGACCGTCCCGAGCTGTTCCTGGAGGGGCAAGAACAAGATTGGGATGCGCCTGAAGGTCCATCCCAGGAGCCGGTGGAGGTCCGGATGCTGGAGCCCCAGGAGGCGCTGGCGCTCACCCGCTGCGTATACCGCGTATATGGCTATAGCTATGCGGAGGACCAGCTTTATTATCCGGATCAGGTGCGGGAATTCCTGGAAAGCGGCCGGATGGTCTCGGCCGTGGCCATGACCTATGGCGGCGAGGTGGCGGCGCACGCGGCCTTGCGCTTGGAAGATCCGGATGCCATGGCGGCTGAAGCAGGCCTGGCTTTGGTGGATCCGCGTTTTGCCGGGCGGGGGCTCAGGACCCAGGTTATGCAGCGGATCATTGACGAGGCCCAGAGCAAAGGCCTGCGCGGCTTGTGGGGCTTGGCCGGTTGCGCGGGTAAAGAACTGCAGGAAACGGTTTTGGGCCTGGGGTTTAAAGAGACCGGTCTTTTGCTGGCCGCAGGGCCCCACCCGGAGGTCGGGAGACAGAGCGGGCTCTTATACTATCTTTCTTTAGGGCCGGGGGAGGAGCGGGTTTGCTATGCTCCTGTGCACCACCAGGGGATCATCAGCAGGTTGTTTGAGGTCTGCGGTTTGTCCCGCAGGCTCATGCAGCCCGAAGCCGGACAGACCGAGCTAGCCGAACACACCCTCTTGGATCTCAAGTTGCAACCGGAGTGGGGACGGGCGGTGCTTACCGTGAACCGCTATGGCGCGGACTTGAAAGAGCAGGTGGCGGCTGAACTGAAGGGACTTTGCCTGCGCGGCCTTCCCTGCATCTACTTGGACTTGCCTTTGGACCAACCGGTAGTCCAGGGCGCGGCGCCGCAATTTGAGATGATGGGTTTCTTCTTGGCTGGCATATTGCCCGAGGCCGGGGCACACGGCGATCTACTGCGCCTGCAATATCTCAATAACGTTGTGCCTGAAAAGGATCCGAAGCTGCTCTCGGATACGGCCCGTGAAATATGGGCTTACGTAACTGCATGCCGTTAGGAAGGCGCAATATGGGTTTCGCGCCGCAAAAAAAGACCAAGGGAGCCTTGCAGGCTCCCCCGGCCGGCCGATCAACCCGGTGGACTATCCAACCGGCCTGAGTTCGATTTCCACTCTTCGATTCTGCTGCCTGCCATCCGCGTTGGCGTTGCTGGCGATAGGCCGTTGATCGGCCTGACCGCTGATGGTAAAGCGGGAGGGGTTGGAGCCTTTGGCCATAAGCGCCCTGGCCACAGCCGCGGCGCGGGCGGCGCTCAACTCCCAATTGGAGGCGAAGTCGCGGTTGCGGATGGGCACATCGTCGGTGTGCCCCGTCACCACCACCTTGTATTCCCCGCGCCGGGCCAGCACTTCGGCCAGGCGTCCCAGCACCGAGGCCATGGCCGGTTTGATCTCGGCCCGGCCTTGGTCAAAAGTGATGGCCTCGGGCAGCCTCACCACCAGACTGTCCTGGCGGGACTCAACCTCAACTCCGGGCCCGGTCTGGGCGCGAACCTCGGCATCCATCTGGGCCACCAACTGGGAAAGGCGCGAGTCTTCCTGAATCTGAGCTTCGGGCGCAACCGGCTTGCTGGCGGTAACCAAGCGAAGCAGCGCCCGATCCAAGAAGACGTCGGTGGAGCCAGCCGGGGAGCGCCTGGTCTCCGGCGCGGTGGCGCCTGCGGCTAAAGGCCTGGTTTCGGACATGAGCCCCGGGTCCCCCGAGCCGGCGGCAGCCACGGCCATCAGGCCCTTGGTAACCGGAGCGGGCAGGGGCTGGGGATCGGGCAGCCGCACCATCATCTCCGGCATCTGTACGGGTAACTCGGGCTGAGTAACGCCGCGAGGGGCGTCAGAGGGGCCGTCAGGCGCGGCAAAAGGGTTGGTAAGCGAAAAGATGAGCACGAAAAAGACCAAAAGCAGGCTCATGAGGTCGCTGAGGGAAAGGTAGAAACTGGGGCTTTCCTCTTCCTGGGCGAAAAAGCCCAAGGGCCTGGTGCGGGACCGCAGAGAGCTCCGCTCCTGGTTCTCTTCAGCCTCCTCGCTTTGCTCCGGGAGCTCTTGACTCAGCGGGTCAAGGAGAATTGCATATTCAGGTTCCTTCTCCGCATCGCGCACCTCCACCGGGCCGCGGCTTAGGGGCCTGGGGAAATGGCTTTGGCGGGCGCGGCTGGATTGGTGGGCGGGCCTGGCCTTGCGAGTTGCTGGCCGGCCACTGACACCCATGGTTTTATCTACAGCCATGGGCAGGTCGGGCCGATCCAGCGGCAGCAAATCCAAAGGAAGGCTTGCGCCCGCTTGGCGCTGGGAGGTATGGGAGTTAGCTATCATTGCTCACGCTCCCCGCCGGGCGGAAAGGTCTCAGGCTGCGCATCCAGGATCGCAGGTCAGAAGTGTGCGCTTTGGCAGGGCCAACGGCGGGGGCGATGGGGCGGGAGGAGCCGGCCCGGCGGAATGATTCGAGCCGGGCTTGGATGGCGGCGCCGTTGAGGCCTTGGGCCAGACTCATGACGCCTTCGGTGATAAGCGTCATCTCGACCGCCTCGGCCCTGGTCAACTCGCCCAATTTTCGCTCCAAGGGCAGGATGAGCAGGTTGGCCAGCATTATGCCGTAGAAAGTGGTGAGAAGCGCAACGCTCATGCCCTCGGCAACCGCGGCCGGGTCCTTGACCATATGCAGCATGCGGATCAGCCCGATCATGGTGCCGGCCAGTCCCAGGGCGGGTGCCAAGCGGCCCATTAGACTGAGCACCGCGCGCTGGGCGGAGCGCCGGCTGAAGAAAAACTCGAACTCCTGCTCCAGGCGCTCCCGGATCTGCACAGGCTTCAGGCCGTCCACAACCAGGTTAATGCCCAATTCCATAAAAGGATTGCCCGTGGCCCGGGCGGGCTCTTCCATGGCCAGGGCGCCTTCCGCGCGCTGCAACCTGGCGAAGTCGTAAAAGATTTTTTCCAACTTCTCGTTGCTGAGTACCTTGCGCCTGGCCATGGAGCCCAACTGGTGCCAAAGGTCTCGCATGGTTTCCAGGGGGAAGGCCAGGAAAACGCCGGCCAGGGTGCCGCCCACCACCAATAACAGGCCAATGGGGTTGACGAAAATGGCCAGGTCTCCACCCAAGGCCAGGGCGGCCACGCCAACCAGGAGGGCCACGATTAGGGAAAAAATGGTCTTGGTAGTCATGAAATCACCTCAAGGCGTTAAAGGTTGATCGGCTGCCAAGCAGTAATACAACCTTCGTGCCAAGATGATTCGATGGTTTAACTTATTAATTAAATTAATCTTAGCAGGTAGGGCGGAACGTAGGCTGGGCTAAACCCGGCATTTATTGCCCGGTGCAGCAGTCATGCTATCATGCCTATGGGTTTAAAATGCTGCTGATGGAGTTGGCAATGGCAGAGCAAAGCGTAAGTATATTGCTTGACGACCAAGTCACCCTGGCCGGAGGCTACACGCCCGCCCCAGGAACGCCCAAAGGCGCGGCGCTGGTCATGCATCCTCATCCCCTGTACGGCGGATCCATGCACAACAATGTGGTGGAGGCTTTGCTCGAGGCGGCCTCCCAGGCCGGTTGGTCTTGCCTGCGGTTTAATTTCCGTGGTGTCTGCGGGTCCACAGGCAGACACGACAATGGCAAGGGGGAGCAAGAGGATGTTATTGGTGCGGCGGCTTGGCTCAAGGAGCGGTCGGAAGGGCCTTTCGCCCTATTAGGCTATAGCTTTGGTTCACTGGTGGCTGCTAATGCGGCGGCCCGCATACCCTATTTAAGCGGAGGGGTCTGGGTAGCGCCGCCTCTTATATTGGGGGAGTTGCCGCTGTGGCCGCAAAATGCTGGGCCCTTGCTCATGTTGGCCGGCACTAATGACGAGTTTTCCGATGTTGCCTGGCTAAAAGGGTATTGCAAGGATATGGGTGCACGGGGCTCCCTGGTCACCATTGAGGGAGGCGATCACTTCTTTTGGGGTGGAGAGAGTGCACTAATTCAGGAAGTGGTGGGGTTTTTGACTGACATAAGTGAATAAGTTTCAGTTCCGGTGCCTGCCAACATTTGGTGGGGCCCAAAATAAATAACCACAACATGTTGATTTTTTGCCTTGACAATTGCACAAGCCGATTGCTAGCCTGTCGTCGGTGGTGAGTGTACTGCTTGCACCGATTAATCAGCCACCCGCCTCCCGCTCTGTACAGGCCCCTAACCCCACCACGGGTCGAAGTACGGCGGGCCGGCAGCCACTCCCCCGGAAGACCAAGAGTCTTCCCCCCTCCTCGACCAGGGCCGGCAGGGCAGCCGGCCCTGACCTTTTACGCCTCGCGAATCAAAGCTTCTTTCAATGAATTTTTTGCAAGCGCTGATGTGGCATCCCAATTGAGTTTTTTAAGTATTGTTTCGTTGTATCGGGCAATTAAATGCAGCAGCGTTGCCTGGGAAACCTTGTTTTCTTGCCTGTGATATAAGCGCCATGGTACAAGATTAAATATACACTTAGCGCCCCCAAGCAGGTTACTGGATGAACCATAGCAACAACCCTCAAGAAAACCTTAACGAGGTTCACGAGTTAGTCTCGGAGTTAGAGAAGTATCGCCAGATTATCGAGACTGCCAACGACGCGGTGGTAAGCATCAACCGGTACCATGAAGTTGTATTCATGAACCGCGCAGCCGAGACGATGTTCGGCTATCAGCGCAATGAAATCTTGGGCGGCGACCTGGCTCCCTTGATCCCAAGCGAATACCGCAAGGACCACAAGCGCTTTGTGGAACGCTATGTGCGCACCCGCCAAGCGCGCTTCATCGGCCATGTGGCCCAAGTTCAGGCTGAGCGCCGCGACGGCAAGCGCTTTCCCATCTCCATCTCTTTCAGCGTGGCGGAAACCAATAACGAATTGCTTTTAACCGCCATCATGCGGGATCTCACGGCCGAGCGGGACTTGGCCATGCAGGTCAAGCGGGCGGAGCGTTTGGCTGCAGTGGGGCAGATGGTGGCCACGGTCAGCCATGAGATAAGGACTCCCTTGACCCTGATAGGCGGTTTTGCCGGCCAGCTTTTAAAAGAGAGGGGCCTTTCCGAGCGCGGCAAGCGCAAAATGGGCATTGTCGTGGAAGAAGTGGCCCGGCTGGAGAAAATGCTCTCTGAGTTAAACGATCTTAGCCGGGTGCAGCCGTACGATTGGGAAGAGTTGGACGTGGCTGAGGTGGTGGATCATGTAAAAGCGCTAATGGGTCCCCAATTGAAACGCGACCGCTTTTTTTTCCATTTACGCAAGGAAAAGGGACTAGCCAAGGTGGTGGCGGATCGCAGCCGTCTTAGCCAGGTTTTTATTAATTTGGTTAACAACGCGGTGCAAGCCAGTGTGCCTGGCGATGAAATCATCATGGAGATGTCGGCTGGAAATGATGGGGGGGTGGATATCCGGGTGCGCGATTTCGGCGCCGGCATACCGGCCAAGCACATGGAGGAAATTTTTAATCCATTTTTTACCACCAAGAAACGCGGCACCGGTTTGGGGCTTCCCTTGGCCAAGCGCATCGTGGAAGAGCATGGCGGCAAGATTGATTTACAGAGCGATGTGGGTAGCGGAACCGTGGCCACCGTGCGCTTGCCTGCCGCGCCCCAATTGACCAAGGGCTCTCAGCCCATCCCGCCCACCCAAGCAGAGTAGTCTGCCAGTAAAACCGGGTCTTGACCCCGTGGGCCCGGCGGCTATACTTCTAAGAAATCGCCAGATTGCGCAGCTAACGTCGTCGAGGACACTTCATGGCTCTACTTACCATACGCACCTACCCCGACCCGGTGCTTTCCAAGGCCTCTTGCAAGATCGAGTCAGTGCAGCACCCTTTGATCGAACTGGCCGAAAGCATGGCTGAAACCATGTATCATGGGGACCGAGGCATCGGTTTGGCCGCGCCCCAGGTGGGCGAAAATATCGAACTGGTAGTGGTTGACTCAGACCCCTCCGGTCAGCGGGGCACCCCGCTTTTTTTATTCAACCCCAAGATTGTCGCCAGCGAAGGAACCCAAACCGCCGAAGAAGGCTGTCTTTCGCTGCCGGATCACTTCGCCGAGGTGGAGCGCGCCACCCGCGTGGTGCTGCAGGCCCTTGATCGTGAGGGTCATCCCATTACCCTGGAAGCCAACGGGCTTCTGGCCCGCTGCATTCAACACGAGCTGGACCACTTGCAAGGACGTTTGGTGTTGGATTACGTAAGCCCACTCAAGCGGGCGCTCTATCGTAAACGCCGCCTCAAGGAACTGAAAAAGGCAGCGGAGTGAAGCGCCTCAAGCTAGTTTTCATGGGGACCCCAGACATCGCCGTGCCCGCCTTGAAGGCTCTGGCCGAGGCTGGGCATTCCTTGGCCGCCGTGGTCACCCAGCCTGACCGTCCGGCTGGTAGAGGCCGCAAGCTTAAGCGCTGCCCAGTGGCGCAGGATGCCCTCGATCTGGGCCTGAAAGTATGGCAACCGGAACGAGTGGCGACGGCGGTTCAGGACCTTAAAAATTTGCAGGCCGATGCGGCCTGCGTCATGGCATTCGGCCAGCTGTTGCCGCCCGATCTGATCAGTGCGTTTCCCATGGGCTGCATAAACGTGCACACTTCGCTTTTGCCCGAGCTGCGCGGCGCTGCTCCCATAAACTGGGCCATTTTGCTAGGCAAGAAGCGCACCGGCGTCAGCACCATGCTCATGGACGAGGGCTTGGACACCGGCGAAGTCCTCTTGCAGCAAGCAACCGAGATAGGCCCGCAGGAAACAGCGGGCACCTTGGCCGACCGCTTGGCCCGAATGGGGGCGGAACTTTTAGTGCGCACTTTGGATGGGCTGGCGGCGGGCAAACTGAGCGCTAGGCCGCAGCAGGAAGCCGGTTCCAGCTATGCCCGGCGGCTGACCAAGGCGGACGGTCTGGTGGATTGGCACAAGTCCGCGGCGGAGATGGATTTACTGGTGCGCGGCTTGGATCCTTGGCCAGCGGCGCACACAGTATGGGAGGGCAAACCGTTTCGCTTGTTCGCTCCCACAGCAGTAGTAGACATAGCTCCGCCGGCCCAGCCCGGGGCGGTTATCGAACCGCCGCCAGGGCGTGAGGATCTGCTCTGGGTGGCCTGTGGGCGCGGTGCCTTGGGCCTTGGGCAGGTGCAGGCCGCGGGCAAGCGGCGCATGGCGGCCGAGGACTTTCTACGCGGCGCCGGTTTGGGGCCGGCTGCGCGTTTGGGGGGCTGATGGATTCTCGCCGAGCGGCTTTTCGGGTTCTCATGAGCCTGGAGCAATCCCCCAAGCGCTTGGAAAAACTCCTGGACCAAGAATTGGGCCGCAGCGGGCAAAGCCAAGGGCGTGACCGGGCCTTGGCCGTTAATCTGGTCTACACCGTGTTGCGCCATAGGCTTTGGCTTGACCATCTCCTGAAAACTGTCGTCAGCCGGTCCCTTAATAAACTGGACCTCGCGGTGCTTACCGTGCTGCGCTTGGGCGCGGCCGAGCTAACCTGTCTGCGCACACCCGACCATGCCGCGGTGCACGCAACGGTGGAATTGGCCAAGGGGACGCCAGCCAAGAGGGCCCAGGGATTGGTTAACGGTGCGCTCAGGGCTTTGGCTCGGGGGTGGGAGCAGGTTGAGCTTCCAGGGGATCTCAAGTCGGCGCTGCGCATGTCAGTGGAATTCTCCCATCCTCTCTGGCTGGTGGAGGAACTTTTGGCGGCCATTTCGGCCGATGAGGTGGCGGCATGGCTGGAAGCCAATCAAAACGAGCCGCCGTCTGCGGTGCGGGTCAATACCTTGAAAACGTCAATCTCCCAGGCAGCCCAACTGTTGGCGCAGGCGGCGGAGGGGGTTGAGCCGCACGCCTTGGCCCCCGAATCCCTGGTGCTCAAGGGAGTGCATGGCCCGGCGCGGGACCTGCCCGGTTTCCAGGAAGGTCTCTGGCAGGCCCAAGATCCAGGGGCCAGCGCCCTCTGCCGCTTGCTGGGTGCTGAGCCGGGCATGCGGGTCTTGGACCTTTGCGCCGGCGCCGGCGGAAAGACCGGCCATTTGGCGGCGCTCATGCAAAACCAGGGCGAGCTATGGGCGGTGGAGCCTTCCAAGGGCAGGGCGCGGGGGCTTGAATACAACTTGCAGCGCTTAGGCGTAAACTGCGCCAAGATTATGCAGGCCGACGGCCGCCAGCTGAACAGCGGAATCGGCGCCTTTGATAGAATCATAGTTGATGCGCCCTGTACCGGCCTGGGCGTAGTGGGGCGCAGGCCGGATGTGCGCTGGCGGCGCGTGCCGGAGGATGCCAAGCGCCTGTCGGCCCTGCAGTTGGAGCTTTGCCTGGCAGGGGCGCGGCTCTTGAAACCCGGCGGGGCCATGCTTTACTGCACCTGCACCGTAACCCGCGCGGAGAACGAGCGGGTGGTGGAGGCGCTAAGGCAAAACGATCCAGGGTTGCAGGTTGCCTGGGACCTGGAGGCTGCCGGAACCAGCGCGCAGGCCATCGGACCGGACGGATTTTTCCGCACCAAGCCGCACCAGCATGCCAGCGACGCCTTCTTCGGGGCAAGATTGGTGCGGCATTAGCGGCCTGCAATAGAAGGCGCTGTTACAAGGTACACAA
>CAZDRW010000015.1:0-17055 GCA_964507555.1 uncultured Desulfarculaceae bacterium | reverse complement strand
GAGCTTTTTATCAAATACAGGACGCCTTCGTGGTGGCCTTTATCACCCCGCCTCTACCCGGCCTGGGATTGGCGGGCGGTTTCGAGATGCAGGTGCAGGACCGCGGAGCTATGGGCCTTAGCACCCTGCAGCAGGTGGCATATGAACTGGTGCAGGACGGCAACGCGTTGCCCGGCCTCACCGGGCTTTACACCAGCTTCCGGGCCAATGTTCCCCAGCTTTTCGTGGACGTGAACCGCACCAAGGTCAAGACCCTGGGCGTGCCATTGGACTCGGTGTTCAACACCCTCCAAGCCTATCTGGGCTCTACCTATGTAAACGACTTCAACAAGTTCGGCCGCTCTTATCAAGTGAACATCCAGGCTGACGCCGCTTTCCGGGCAGACCCATCAAGCATAACGCGCCTTCAGGTGAGGAACCAAAAGGGAGCCATGGTCCCTCTAGGCACCGTTGTTGATGTGCAGAGCTATTTCGGGCCGCAAAGCATCACGCGCTATAACATGTACCCTTCCGCCTCGGTGAAGGGCTCGGCCGCGCCCGGCTATAGCTCGGGTCAGGGTCTGAACCTGATGGCCAAACTGGCCAAACAAAAACTCCCCTCATCCATGGGATTTGAGTGGACTGGCATTTCCTACCAACAAATGGTGGCGGCCGGCACAGGCGGCTCGGTTTTCGTGCTGGCGGTGGTTTTTGTTTTCTTGGTGCTGGCCGCGCAATATGAAAGCTGGAAACTGCCCGCGCCGGTGGTGCTCTCGGTGCCGCTGGCGGTTTTGGGCGCGGTGGCGGCGCTTTTCCTGCGAGGGCTGGACAACAACGTATACACCCAAATCGGGCTGGTTCTGTTGGTGGGCATGGCCACCAAGAACGCCATCCTCATCGTGGAGTTCGCTAAAGACAAGTTCGATCACGGCCTGGCACCGCCTGAAGCGGCTATTGAAGCCGCGCACCTGCGCTTCAGGCCGATTCTCATGACCGCCTTCTCTTTCATCCTGGGCGTTATCCCTCTTTTGATCGCAACAGGCGCCGGCGCGGGCAGCCGAGTGTCCCTGGGTACCGCAGTGTTCGGCGGCATGCTGGCGGCTACTATCTTTGGCGTAGTACTAGTGCCCTCGCTATTTGTGATCTTCCAAAGTTTGGGTTTGAAACGCGCCAAGCGGGTTCACAAGACAGCGCCCGACAAGCAACCAGTTTAGAAAGCCACCATGCAAACGAAACGCCGGGCCTCCGATTGCGGGGGGCCCGGTTTCATTTGGGGGTGGAATCGCTTGCCGGGCGCCTAGCGTTGATCGCGCGGCAAGCCGGGAGTGTAGAGGGGCTTGGTGCCGGCGTTGCCTCGGCCTTGAAAAGGAGAGGTGCGCCTAGGCTTGGCTGATGGTTTGCGCGGGGGGTTGGCCGGCGTTTTGGCAACGGGCTTGTCCTCCAAGCCCAGCACCACCTTCACCGCAGCGCGGCCACTGCCCGGCGCGGAGACCTCCTTAAGAGGCTGCACCGGACTCAAAGGACCTGACTTGGGCATCAACCCGGCCAAACGGCCCTTGGGTGAGCCGCCGACATAAAGCGTCAAGTTGTCGCCTTGAAATTCCAAACGCTCCAGCCAAGCCTCTTTGGGCAAGAGCGCGGTAACACGCCCGACAAGCTCATCAGCCTCACGGCGAGCCCGGCTGGCCTGAGCCACCGGATCAAGCGCGGACAAGCGCGCTCTTGTCTGGCGGGTTTCACCGCGCAACAGGCTTAGCCGGTTCCGGGTGTCCTCCAGGCGGCCTTCCACCCGCGCCTTGGCCAACCAAGACCCGCCCAGGCCCAGCACCGCCCACAGGACGAACAGGCCGGCGGCGGACCCGGCCAGGCGCTTGGTCACCGCTGGCCGGTCAAGCCAGGTTGAGGCGGTTTGGGGTAATAAATTAAAGGTCGGCCGCGGTCGGCCGCTGGCCAAAAAAGCGTACATGGCCAGATCTTCCCATTCCAGGCCGGGCGGCAGCACCTCGCGGGCTTCCAGGGCCTTGGGCACGGGGCGAGGGCCCTGGCTTTGCACCGCGGCCAAGGTCAGCTCCTCAGCCGCCTTTTGGGCCTGGGGCCCGGCGAGCACCACCTGGAAGTCCCTTTCCAAAGAGCATAGCTGGATGGCTTGCTGGCAGGAACGGGCGGCCAAGGAAGTATCATCCTCGTCAGGCCGGCGCAGCGCGCCGCCGATCAGGCTCAAGCGCTGACCGGTCATGAAGCTCCATTCCGCCCCTGCCTGATGCAGAAGAATGAACAGTATCTGGCCGCGTCCGCCCACCAGGTTGAGCCCGGCAGCGGCGGCTACCCCGGCACGCAAATCCAAGGCGCGGGGATGCAGGCCAGCCTCACGCACCAGGGCCAGCGCCTCCTCGACCACCTCGGCACGGACCACCGCGGCCTGCCCCATGCCAGGCTCGGCCTCGCTTATCGAAGCCGCCCGCCGCACGGCCAAGCGCACCGCCTCCGGCGGCAGTGGAGTCAAGCGCTCAAGGGGCGGTGGTGGTGGTGGGAAAAACCGTTCCAAGCGGCTGGACGCCAGAGGCACTACATGCAGGGCGGCCTCCCGGCTGGGTATGCTGATCCAGGCCGCAGGGCGGCTCGCGCCCAAACCGGCTAAAAGATCTGCCGCCGCCTGCAGGAAGGCTTGGCGCGCCTCGGGGTCGCGGCGGCGGCGCCAGGGCATGGCGGCCAAGGCCCGGGCCGGCGGCGCTCCGCCGGGCGTCACGGCAATGAGCCTCGCCGCTTCCTGGCCGAAGATCACGCCCACCCGAAGTTTCGCGCCGCCGAATATCACTTGGTTCCTCCTTAAGCCTTTAAGGCTGCCAAGATTGTACCACGTCATCAAGCCAAAAGAGGTTTTGGGTTTGGCCACGGCTCTGCAAACGCACCACCGCCAAAATGGTGTGGCGGGCGCGGCCCTCTTTAAGTTGGCCCCGGCTGATGATCGTATAGGTGCGTCCCGGCGACACCGTGATCCAGGGGGCCAACTCGCGGAAGCGCAAGCCGCCCACGATGCGGCTCACCCGCTGGAATCCCCGGAAGGGGTAGGCGGCGCGTGCTTCCACCAGCTTGGCCGCCGTATCCTTATCCAAACCCGGCAAAGCCAAGAGCACCTTCAGGGGAGCGGAGTTGAGATCCACCTTGGTGCTTCGTTTATAGATGGTAAAGAGCTGCCAGAGCCCTTCGCCCGCTGGCGTGAGCGCGGCGGGATCGCTGCCCCAGCTGAAGGCCAGGCGCCCGTCCACCCCGCGCACCGCGGTGATCTCGGCAGGGCTTTCAAAGGCCTGGTTGCGCGGCCGGTATGGCGGCTTGCGGGTCAGATAGTATTCATCCTCCGCCCCGTCTTGGCGCGGCACGCCGTCTTTATCCACCCAGTCCAAAAGCGAGTCGCGCACCGTCAGCAAACGCTTCTTATCGAGCCCCAAGCCTTGCAGGGCCCGCTCCAAGATCATGGGCGACATCCGGTTGATATTCAGCTTGCCGTTTTCGTCCTGCACCGCGAAGCTCACCACCCCCTCGGGCGTGTTCCAGTTCTGCCAGGACCCATCGGCCCGCGCGCGGTAGGGGTCGCCCTGGGCCCAAAGCCGGGTCAGTTCGTATTGGGCGCGCGCCAGGCCGGCCCTGGCCAAATAGTAGGCTTTGACTCTTTCTGCCTGGCGGGCGGCGGTTTTCAGCTGAAGGCGCGCCACCTGGCCCAAGGCCACGGCGACCAGGAAGAAAAGCGTGAGCAAGCCCAGCACCGTGGCCAGCGCGAATCCGTGTTGGTTGGTCAGACGCCTCATTTTGCGGCCCCGCAGGCCACGGGCAGGCGCCAACTCAGCTTGCGCCCCCTCACCTCCATCTCGATTTGAATGGCGGCCGGCAGCTTGAGCGCGCCGCTGCGCAGCCAGGTTTCCTTGGGAACCAGCGTCTCGTCGTTGCGGTCTTTCTCGAAATAAACAAAGCGCAGTGAAGTTACGCCCGTGAGCAGGCTGATTCCCTCCACCGCTGGCGCAGTCCCCTGCCAGACCGCGGGATTCAAGGCTTGGCGCTCCTCGGCCACCAGCAGCCCCCCATCAGACCCGCCCGGAGCCAGGCTGTAAGTGATCAGCCACAGCCCGGGCTCGTCGCTATTGGCCACCGGCAAGGCGCTCACAAAGGTCAGGCGGTCGCGGGTCCCGAGGAAGCCCTGGACTTGGCGTAAAGTGGACGGCGGCTTGAAAGGCACCGCCGAGCGCACCTGGCGCAGCATCACATCCAGGCAGGCGTTCAGTTCCTGCTGCTGAGCAACTTCCTGGTTGCCCTTGCGCCAGGCGTTGAGCACGAAGGACTCGCTGCTGGTTAAAAGCACCATGAGCAGCGCAAACAGGGTGATCCCCACCAAAAGCTCCAGCAAGGTAGCCCCGGTCTGGGCTTGAGCGCGATCATGCGGTTTCCCTGCCTTGTGACCCATGGCCTATATCTCCCCTTCGCCCAGGCATTGGGAGACCAGGCACACCCTGCGGGAGCGGCCCAGCAGCTGATAAGAGCAACACACCGAGACTTCCAAGAGCACCGGCAGGCGCCGGGAGGTGGGACGCCTCCTGGCAGATTGCGGGGCGGAGCCGGGCTGGTTCGGCCGGCTGGGCTTGGGCGCGCTTCCGGCCACCGCACGCACCGCCACCCGCCAAACCATGCCAGTATCAGTGGTGCCCTGAAATGAACCGGGCTTGACCTTGGGGTCGTCCAGCCACTGATCCATGAGGTTCTGGGCCTCGCGCAAGGCCTCCATCTGCAGCTTGGCCTTGGTTTGCGCCGTAGCCTGCATATTCACCAATTGGAAAACCGAGGCCAGCCCCAGGCCCAACAGGACCAGGGCCACCAATACCTCGATGAGGCCGAAGCCTTTATTGCCAGCTGGTGATATCGGCGCCCTCACCGCTGCCACCGACCTCGCCGTCCAGGCCCAGAGAGATGATGTCGTACTCGCCATGCTCACCAGGGCTCTTGTAGACATAGGGCCGCCCCCAGGGATCCTTGGGCACGCCCTTTTCCAAATAGGGGCCGTTCCAACGTTCCAGGCCTTCCGGTGGAGCGACTAAAGCCTCCAGGGTTTCATCAGTGGTGGGGTAGCGCCCCACATCCAGGCGGAACTGATCCAACGCTCCGGAAAGAAGCTCTATCTGGGTCTTGGCCACCTGGCGTTTGGCCTTATCCAAGGTGCCGAAAAGCCGCGGCCCCACCAGAGCGGCCAGGAGCCCCAGGATGATGACTACGATCAAAAGTTCCAGCAAGGTGAAGCCGGCCTGGCGGTGAAGGCGGGCCATCCGCCCTTTTTCGGGTAAATCGCACTTATCAGGCATCAATTTACATTCCTCCCTGAGTCAGGGTGAAAATGGTTGTTAACATGGTCACCACCACAAAGCCGACCAAGAGCCCCATGAACAAAATAATGGCCGGCTCGGTGAACACCAGGATGCGCCCCATGACGAACTTGACCCGGCTCTCCAAAAGGTCCGCCACCCTCTGCAGCATGGTGGCCAGGGAGCCGGTGCGTTCGCCCAGGGCCACCATTCTAATGGTCACCTTGGGTATGTAGGACACCTGGGCCAGGGTAGCCACCAAGGAGGAGCCCTCCTTGAGGCCGCTCTCCAGGGGCAGGAGCGCCTGGCGGAAACCGGGGTTGGCCACCGCCGCGGTGGCGAAGCGGCAGGCCTCGTTGATGGGGACCCCGCTCTCCAGCATCAGCCCCAGGCTGCGGCAGAACACCACGGTCTGCCAAGAAGCCACCACCTTGCCAATGGGCCCCAGGCGCATCACAAACTGGGACAAGGTCAAGCGGTTGGCCGGCGAGCGCAGGGCCACCACCACCAAGATCGCCACCACGCCCATAAAAAGCAGGATCAAGAGCCCATAGCGGTCCATGGCCTCGCCCAACCCAACCAAGAACTCGGCCGCCGGCGGCAAGGGCAGGTTCATGTCGCGGAATACGCTGACAAAGGACGGAAGTACGTATATGAGGATGAAACCCACCGCCGCCAGGCTGAAGCCCAAAAGCACCAAGGGATAGAACACCGCCGAGGTCAGGTTGCGCTTGAGCTCCTGATTGCGGGCCAGCATGCGGGACAAATGCTCCAGCACCACGTCCAGGGTGCCGCCCATCTCCCCCACCCGCACCATGCCCACATAGGCATCGCTGAAGCCGGCCTTGCTCTGGCGCAGAGCAAAAGAGAGATTGGCCCCCTCGCGCACCCGGCGCACCAAGTCCGCGCATAGCCTGCGCAGCTTGGGGGTTTCCAGCACGCCGGTCAAGGACTCAAGCGCATAGTCCAAGGGAATGTCGGCCTTGACTAGAATGGCCAGCCCGTCGGTGAACTCCAGGAGTTCCTCGTTTTTCAGTTTGCCGGCCATGCTCGCCTCTTACCGTCCGCTTCCACTTATCCCGTCATGTGATCAAACCGAGGTGACCCGCAGCACTTCCTCCAGGCTGGTTACGCCGGCCTGAACCTTGAGCCAACCGTCCTGGCGCAGGGTCCGCATGCCCTCGCGCAGGGCTTGCTGGCGCAGGCTCTCGGTGTCGGCTTGGCGGTTGATCATCTCGCGCACCGCGTCGGATATCTCCATCATCTCGAAGATGCCGGTGCGGCCCTGATAACCCCGTTGGCCGCAGGCCTCGCAGCCGCCGCTGGTGTAGATGGTGTACTGGCCGGGCTCGACCTCTATGCCGTTCCGGGCCAACATCTGGTCGTCCACCTTCACCGGCTTGCGGCACTGGGGACAGAGCTTGCGCACCAGGCGCTGGGCCATCACCGTGGTAAGCGCCGAGGAGATGAGATAGGAATCCACGCCCATGTCCTGCAGGCGGGTGATGGCGCCGGGCGCGTCGTTGGTGTGCAGGGTGGAAAAGACCATATGGCCGGTGAGCGCGGAATGGATGGCGATGCCCGCGGTTTCGGCGTCGCGGATCTCGCCCACCAGGATTATGTCCGGGTCCTGGCGCAGAATGGAGCGCAGGCCCGAGGCGAAGGTGAGGCCGATGGAGGAATTGACCTGTATCTGGTTCACCCCGGCCAGCCGGTATTCCACCGGGTCCTCGATGGTGATGGTCTTGGCGTCCGGGCTGTTGATCTGCTTAAGAGCGCAGTAGAGGGTGGTGGTCTTGCCGCTGCCGGTGGGGCCGGTGACCAGGATCAATCCGTAGGGCCGGGCGATAAGCTCCAGGATGCGATCCAATTGGGTCTTGCCAACACCCACCCCGCTCAGCTCCCAGGACAAGGTGTCGCGGTACAAAAGGCGCAGCACCACGCTTTCGCCAAAGGTGGTGGGGAGCGTGCTGACCCGCAGGTCCATGCTCTGGCCTCCCACCTTCAAGTTTATACGGCCGTCCTGGGGCAGGCGGCGCTCGGCGATATTGAGTTGAGCCATGATCTTCACGCGGCTGGTGAGAGGCGCGTGAAAATTCTTGTCCAGGCGCTCGCGCTCCGTCAACACGCCATCAATGCGGTAACGGACCCGCAGGAAATTTTCCTGGGGTTCCACATGGATGTCGCTGGCGCCCAGGTTGACCGCCCGGTCCACCAGGAAGTTGAGCAGACGGATGACCGGGGCCTCGGAGCTTAGCTCGTCAAGGCTGTCCAGGGCGCCGGCCTCCAACTCGCCGAACTGGTGGTTGGCCAGAGACTCCATCCCCCGGCTGCCCAGGCCGTAGTCGCTCTCCACCTTGCGGAGGATGCGCTCCTCCACCGCCAGCCAAGGCTGAATCGTCAGGCCGGTGAGCTGGGCCAGGGATTCCAGCGCGCCCAAATTGAAGGGATCGGCCAAGGCCACGTCCAAGTGGTTATCGTTATGTCCTATGGGCACCAGCCGGTTCACCTTGAGGAATTCGTAGGTCAGCCCCTCCATGGCGGGTTGGGTATCGGCCAGGCTTTCGGTCGGCGCAGGCGAAATGCCGGTGTAATCGCTGAGTTCCTGTAAGAGAGCCTCTTCTTCCACATAACCCAGCCCCACCAAGGCCCGCAAGGTATCGGCCAGATCGTTGCCCCCGCGGGAGCGCGCTTCTTCCCATTGGCCAGGTTTGACCAAGCCTTTTGCGACCAAGTGCGGTCCAAAAGGCGCCTTGAGGACCACCTTTTTGGGGTTTGCCAAGTCCGTCAAGCTGATTCCTTTTCGCCTCTAGCTCCGGGATTAGTGTAATCAAAGGCTTATGCCTTTAACCGGGCTATGGAGCCCGCTCAATCCAACCGGGCTCAATTGTAACCCGACCAGGCCTAATCACAAGGGAAATTCTTGTTACCGCCCATTTGGTTCCGTGGAGAACCATATGGCAACCACCGGCTCCCCCGGTTTGGCTGCACCTGGTTTTCCATCGGAAAATTGCACGGTTGCTCCACTTCGGCTTGACATGGCGGCCCTGGGCCAATATGCTACTTGCTGGCACCGGTTTATCGTCAGGCGGGGGTCGCCGCCCAGGCGTAGGTGCCCGAGGCCGGGGTGGATGGGAAGGCTTGGTCATTGGTGCACACACTCTGCGAAATGGGATAACCGCCGCCATGCACACCCCTATTTACGGCTCAACCGCAAATTGCCGGGCCAGACGCTATTGGCTTTGGCTCTTTCTTTGTTTGCTCACTGCGTCTATTTTGGCTGGCTGCGCATCCCCGGAAACCTTGCCGGGGAAAGCTCCTGAGTTGACCGGCGCTTGGGGTCTAGGCCGCCAACCCCGCGGGCCCAGGCCACAAGCAGAAGAGCCCTCCTCGGGAATTCAAGAAACCAAAGAAAAGGCGGTGCGCCGCTTGGACAGCGGTCCACAAGCCCCGCCCCTGGCCACTCCGGGCCGCACCATCTTGGAGACTGCCAAAGCCAAAGAGGGCAAAGGGCGGATCATCAACTTCAAGGAAGCCCCGCTTGGCGACGTGATCCCGGTATTTGCAGACCTTTTAAAAATCAAGATCGTGGTGCCCCCCAATCTAAAGGGCACCGTCACCCTGCATAGCGGCGGTCCCTTAAGGGCCGACGAAGTACTTCCCCTTTTCGTGACGGTTCTGGAACTGAATGGATTCGCCCTGGTTAACGACGGCGGGGTGTTTTCCATCGTGCCTTTAACCACAGCAAAATATTCTCCCATGCTCCCGCGCACCGCGGCTGACATGCGCAAGGTGGTGAACCACTCGGGCTTCGGCATTGAGGTGTATTATCTCACCTACCTGCCCGCCGACCGGGCGCTGAAAACCTTGCGCCGCTTTGTCTCCAAAAGCGGCGACATGGCAAGCATCGACGAAGCCAACGCCCTGGTTGTGGCCGAGACCGGTCCTAACCTGGCCAAGATCCGCCAGTTGGTGACCCTATTGGATGTGCCCCTTTCGCGCCGGGTGGCGGTCCAGGTCTACCAAGTGAAAAATGTAGAAGTCAAAGACTTGGCCAAGGACCTGACCAGCATATTCAAGGCCATGGGCATCTCGCAAAAACCCCAGACAGGCGTTTGGGCCGATGTTGTGGCCTTGCCCCAACTGAACTCCATCGCGGTGATCAGTTCGGTGCGCGAAATGTTCAACCGGGTGGAGCAATGGCTGGCCGATCTCGACCGGCAGCTCGGCGACGCCGAAGTTGGCGTATTCGTGTATCACTGCCAAAGCGGCGACGCCAACACCATTGCCGAAGTTCTCACTAGCCTATACGGCGACACGGAAAAGAGCGGCAAGCTCGGCAAGAATAAAAGCCGCACCAGAAGCAGCACCACGGGATCCACGCCGACCTTGTCCACCGACCAAAGGTTGCGCCGAACCAGCCAAAGCACTCTGCGCAGCCCCAGCGAAATGGATAGCAGCACCTCCCAACAGAACCTTACCTCTCAAGCCCCCGAAATGCTGACGCCAACCGGGGCGGCGCTGGAGGGAGGCGTGCGGGTGGTGGTGGAGCCCAATACCAATGCTTTGGTTATAAGGTCCCCCCGCAAGAAATACGAGGCCCTGCTGCGCACCATCAAGCGCTTGGACGTTTTCCCCCGCCAGGTGTTGATCGAGGTCATGATCGCCGAGGTCCAGCTGGACGGCGGGCTAAATTTGGGGGTGGAGTGGGAAACCAGTACCACCTGGAACGGCCGCAACTTGGAGGGCAAGCAAACCTTTGACGAGGCCCTGGGGCTGACCCCGGGCAGCGGCCTGGTCTACACCATCACCCAGGCCGGTCAACTCAAGGCCACCTTAAGGGCCCTGGCCACCGAAGGCAAACTGAACGTGGTTTCGGCCCCGCTGTTGCTATCCTCGGAAAACCAGGAGTCGCATATAAACGTGGGCGAAGAATTGCCCATCATCACCGACATCACCACCAGCCAGAACCTGACCAACCCCGATACCGGAGCCAAGATAACAGACCGCTCCATCAAGTACCGCGACACCGGCATAAGCCTATCGGTGACTCCCCGGATAAATGATTCGGGCTTGGTCAAGATGCAGGTGGTGCAGGAGATCACCGACCTTCTCGAGAAAAAATTCGGCGACACCGGCTCGCCTTCTTTTTTCAAGCGCAGCGCCACCACCAACGTAATAACCATGGACGGTCAGAGCATCGTCATCGCCGGACTGATCAAGAACCGCATGCAGGAAAAAGAAGCGGGAATCCCCTTCCTCAGCCAGATCCCCTTGCTGGGCTATCTGTTCAAAACCACCCAAATGATTAAACAACGCACCGAGTTGGTCATTACGCTTACTCCGCATGTGATCCACGACATGGCTGACGCCAAGCTGATTCTGCAGGAACTGCAAGAGGAGCTGCAACGGCTGCGCAAGCCTTTTGTGGGTCAAATGCCGGTGCACACGTTGCGCCCTGGCCGCAACAAGGCCCCGGCCAAGGAATCCCAGGAACCGTCACCCCCTACCACGGGCACGGGCACTGATTAATGAGCGGCCTGCTTCCGGCCGGGGCCTGGCCCTGGATGGCCGGGCTGGGAGGGTTGATTCTGGGCAGCTTTCTCAACACGTTAGCCTTGAGCTTAGCTGGCGGCGCCTCGCCCTGGCGGGCGCGCTCGGCCTGTCCCAAGTGCGGCCATCGTCTGGCTTGGTTCGAGCTTCTGCCCCTTATAAGCTTTGCCGTTCAAGCCGGCCGCTGCCGCCACTGCGAGGAACGACTAAGCCTCATCTACCCACTGGGCGAAGCTCTTAGCGCGCTTTTGGTGCTGGTCTGTTGGTGGCGCTTCGGCCCCACCCTCCAAGGCTTGGCGGCCCTGGTGTTTTGCCTGATCCTTCTAGTTTCAACCCTGGTTGACATCAAAAGCATGCTTGTGCCTGATTTGGTGGTGCTGCCCGCCCTGGCGCTGGCCTTGGCGTTCAGCCCTTGGTTGCCCGGTCCCGGGCTCATTCATGCCCTGGCGGGCGCTCTGTTCATCGGCGGCGGCATGTGGGCGGTGGCGCGGCTTTTCCGCTCCCTGCGAGGGGTGGAGGGTCTCGGCATGGGCGATGTCAAGCTGGGCGCGCTCTTGGGCGCTTTCTTGGGGCCCAGCGCAGGCGGCTTGGCTTTGGGCCTGGGCGCGGCAGCGGGTCTGGCGTTTTACCTTGCGCTTTATGCCGCGGGCAGAGTGGAATGGCGCAGCCGGCTGCCCTTTGCGCCGTTCCTATCTTTGGGGGGAGCGCTCATGTGCCTGGCGGGCGGCCCTTTGACTGAACTGGTTCTGGGGATCACGCCATGAATCTAAACGGCTTTTCTTCCCCAAACGCGCCGCACGAGGCCGCACCACAGGAACTGAGGGAAGACCTTTCGCTTTGGGCCCGACTGCGCATTCTGGTCAAGGACAACTTTGAGCAGAGGCCCTTCGTGGCCTGGTTGATAGTTATTGCCGTTGCCCTGGTGCTTTACCTGCGCGTGGTGGATCCCTTGATTGAATGGGCGGCTGACGCCCGCCAGGAAGCCGCCACCTTGGCCGGGTCCTTGGCCGGCTTGGATGCCATGGCCCAAAGGGAGGAAGCGCGGCTAAAAAAGCTGGAGCTTGATTATAGCCGCCTGCAAAAACTGGCCGCCAGCTTGCCCGCCGCCAAGCCGGAGCAGGCCCAAACCGAACTTGCCCGCAAAGTCCGCAAACTGGCCGAATCCCAGGGCCTCAAAGTGATCAACAGCCTTATTCTGGCACCCAAACCTCTCGGCACCCTGCAGAGGGTTGCCCTGCGCCTCACCACGGACGGCACCTACGACCAGGTGCGGAAATTCCTGGCCGCCTTCCCCAACTCTCCGGGATTCATGGCTCCCGCCAGCTTCAGCATAGCGCCATCGCCGGAAACCCAAGGCCAGCTTCGCCTGGAGTGCGAGGTGGTGACCTTGTTGCGGAAGCAGCCATGACCAGTCCC
Source organism: uncultured Desulfarculaceae bacterium (assembly GCA_964507555.1). Classification (GTDB taxonomy): domain Bacteria; phylum Desulfobacterota; class Desulfarculia; order Desulfarculales; family Desulfarculaceae; genus Desulfocarbo. The sequence continues at coordinate 4,765 of CAZDRW010000015.1, read as the reverse complement.
AACCTGCAACGAGGACTAAATCTGGGCCTAGCCTTGCTTTGTCTGCTGGGCGCACTCTTGGTGGCTCTGGAATTGGGCAAATGGCCTTTTTTGGGTTCCGCGCCCGGATCTTCCGGCAAAGCCACGCCCAAGACCGGAGTCCAAAAAGCGCCGGCTAAAATTCACAAGGCGGGCAATCCCTTCGCCCGCACCCCCCAGGCTTCGGCCCTGCCGGTTACCTCGCCTGAAACCGGCATCACGGTGTATGGGGTGATTATCAGCCCGGAGGGCAGCATCGTCTTGGCCAGGGCCGGCGGAGAGGGCATCAAGCAATTCAAATCCGGCCAAAGCTTAGGCGGCTTCCGGATTAAAGAAGTGCAAGCCGACCAGCTGGTATTGCAAAAGGGCGAAAACGGCGCCACCCAGACCATCCGCTGGCTAAAGCGGGACGACTACCTTAACAAGCCGCGCCCCTCTCCGGCCTTGCCGCCCTCTCAGGGCAGCATAACAGACCTGGACCGAGGCAAGACGCAGAAGAACCCGCCGCCGCCAGGGTTTCACATCAAGCCCGGGTCGCAGGAAAAACTAGACGGAGGGAAACGTTGAGCTGGCATTTGGCGCTGGCCTTGGGTCTTATCCTGCTGGCCGGTTTGTTATGGGCCGAGCGTGGCAAAAAGCCAGCCCGCATCCTGATCTTCAAGACGCCGCTCTCGATTCTTTTCGTGGTTACCGCGCTTTTGCAGCCCCATCCTGGGGGACCCTATTTCGCAGCCGTGCTCAGCGGGTTGCTGCTGGGTCTTTTGGGCGACGTTCTGCTGGGCCTCAAAACCCCCTCCACCTTCCGGGCCGGTTTGGCGGCCTTTCTCCTGGGACACCTAGCCTATGTGGTGGCCTTTGCCCTCTACACCAAACCCACCGACTGGCTGCTGCCCGGCGTGCTGCTTCTCTGGGCTTTGGCCATAGTCGTGTTCCGCTGGCTGCGCCCACACCTGGGCGATATGCGGATTCCGGTGATCGCCTATGTAGTGGTGATCACCTTGATGGTTTGGGCAGCCTGGGCCATGTTCTGGGCCGGGGAACTGGCCCCTGGCGGGGCGCGTCTGGCCCTTATCGGCGCGGCCTGCTTTTATCTCTCCGACCTCTTCGTGGCCCGCGACCGCTTTATCAGCCAGGGTTTCGTCAACCGTATTTGCGGACTTCCCCTTTACTACACAGGTCAGTTTCTCATCGCTTTTTCCGTGGGCTTGACCGGCTGATATTCTTTCAGCCCTGAACGCCATCCTTTCCCAACCATGATTCGGGCTCAACCGCTGGAATCCATTTTTGCCTGCCCCCTGGACAAAACCCGGCGCCTGTCTATCTTTGAATTAAGAAGACGGAGTAATCCGGCGAATAGGGAGGCTTGAGCATGTCCCAGAAACCTCATGTGGTCTGTCCGGTCTGTCAGGCCGTCAACCGGGTTGATTCTGCGCGCCTGAGCCAGAAACCAACCTGCGGCAAATGTCATTCCGAATTATTGCCGCCCCATCCCTTGCAACTAAACGGTGCGGCCCTGCGCCGCCAGGTGGAGAAAAGCGACCTGCCGCTGGTGGTGGATTTTTGGGCGCCTTGGTGCGGGCCCTGCCGCATGATGGCCCCGGCTTTTGAGGAGGCGGCCCGCCTGTTGGGCCCGGGCATCCGGCTGGCCAAGCTTAATACCGAAGAGGAGCAAGCGGTGGGCTCTCAATTGGGGATTCAGTCCATCCCCACCATGGTGCTTTTTAAAAACGGGCAAGAGGCGGCGCGCACTTCCGGCGCCATGGGGGCCCAAGGGATCGTGCAATGGGTTAGACAACAGCTTTAGGCCGGTTTGGATAGCCCCCAGTATGGCTGGCTTAAAGTTAACTTTTAGGTTTACCGACCTTATGCCGGCTTAGTTTACCCTCATCCATTCTTTGCAAACGGATGTGGTCCACATATAAATCCGCCACGCCGGAATAAAAACCAACTCTGAGTTCCAGGCCTTTGAGCGGCTCCTTCGAATTGAAGTTGAGCTCGAACTCTTGAAAACGCCCTGGCACCAACTCCGTGGCGCGAACTTGGCGCTTGGCCAGCACCTTGGATCCTAGGTTGGTGGTTGCGTCTAGCTCAGCCAAAAGACCGTCCCTTTCAGCTTCCTTTATTTGGATGCGGAAAAGGGCACGGTATCTGCCGGCCGGCAAATTGTCGTACTGGCCAAATACCAGATGGCCTCCCTTGCCTTGCCGCCGGCCCAATACGGCCTTGCCTTCCGTAGCCTTGGCTTCGGAAACCACTTGGCCCGGCTTATGGGCGAAATCCTCAGCCTGGTATACCAGTCCCTGGCCTGCAAAAGGCAATTTCTGTTGAGCGCGCCAAGTGGGAGAGACGTCAGGCGCGCTGTGAAAGGTGAGCCGCACCGGATCGCCGCCGTCCAAAGGCTGCAAATATATTTCATAGTTGCCGCTGTGGTCGTCCTTTTGGGTGATCGGACTGGCGGCCCAGGCCAGCCATTTGCCATCCGGCGAAAAGGACGGGAAATAATTCCAGCCGAACTTGGCCGCCACCTTGCGCTGGGGTCCATCGGGGCCCGCCAGCCATATGCTGGTGCCCGGCGCGCCGCGGAACAAGACAAACCGGCAGGTCAACAAGGCTTGGGAGTCCTCACGCCATACCGTGTAGCAGCCGTCGGACACTTGGCGGGGATGGGAGGTTTTGCCGGTGTTTTGATCCAGATCCATCATGAATACAGACCGACCCGGCTGCCCGCCGGGACCCTCCGCCTTGAAAAGATAGGCTATTTTGCGCCCGTCCGGCGAGAGATCGGCGCCCAACCAGCCCTGTTTAATGCCGTGGGCGGAAAAATCCACCGGCACCTCACGTCGGCTGCCCAAATAGCGCAACACATATCCCTGGGGATTCTCCTGCTTGGCCACCAGCATGACCCGCCCATCGCTGGTTATGCCGTGAAACAACTCGGCCTGGCCGTCGGGCGACAAGCGTCTGGGGTTGGTGAGGTCCGGTTCGGCTAGATAAATCTGCATGGGGCCGGCCTCATCGGAATGGAAAAGCAGCTTTTTGCCGCCCATGACGAAATAGGGCCAGCGATGGTTGGCCTTGCTGCGCGAAAGCAGGACCAGATTGGAGCCGTCGGCGTCCATGCGGTATAGCCGCCAATTGCCTTGACGGCGCGAGGCAAAAACTATCTCGCCGGAAACGCGCTCGCCCAAGCCTCGCAGGGCCCTAAGTTCACCGGGATCGGGTTGCAGGGGCTGGCCGAAAGCGCCGGCCACTTGCGCAGAGGCAAGCAATGAAACGGCAACGAACAGAAGAGGCAGAGCTTTTAGCAAACGCACCAGGGCTACTCCAAGCTTGCCGACGCCCGCACCGTTAGCACCGGGCAGGCGGCCAAACGGACAACTTTCTCGGCCACCGAACCGAACACCAGACGCCGCCAGCCGGTTTGGCCATGAGTGGCAATGACGATTAAACCGGCCTTCTCGTCCGCCGCGATATCCACGATGCGCGTGGCGGGATCACCGCTTTCGATACGCAATTTGGCGCGGATGCCTCCCAGGCGTCCCTGGGCAAGATCTTTTAGCGCTTGGCGGGAATCCTCCCACAACTCGCTTTCATAAGCATCTACATCAAAAGGCCCCACCACTTGGCCGCTGGGGACTGGCGGCACCGGCGAAACCACATGCAGCACCACAAGTGACGCTTTAAAATGCCTGGCCAACTCCGCCGCCGTATCCATAGCAGCCAAAGAAGGCTCACTGAAATCGCTGGGGCAAAGAATCTTGGTCACCGGCAGCATAACCAACCACCTTCCCCCGCACTTGTGCGCGGCGATTTTAGCTTTCCTGTCTATAGCTTAACAGGACCACGGCCGAGCACAAGGGGGGCTGGGAAAACAGCTGGGCTTGCGGTCCTTAAGTTCGGCCCTCCACCAAGCGCTTGCCCCTTTCCGCCGGTATAATTTAGCCATCATGGAGGTGCCAGCTTGGCCGGCGGGTATTGTCGCCCGGACACCGGCCCTGCAAAATACTTGCGTGTGTCTGATCCAAGCTCTATAAGTTATTGTAATGGGAAAATAGCTAAAATTGATGGCGGAGCAGCCTCGGAGCGGTGCTTGGCCGGGACGACCCCATGAAACCGGGGAGGGCGCATGAAAATTAAGCGGTTGGCTCATATTGGCGTGGCGGTTAAAAGCATTGACGAGGCGGCAAAGGTTTATACCGATTTGTTGCCGCTGGAGCTTACCTCCACTGAGCCGGTGGGGGAACTTCGCACCGGATTCATACCAATAGGTGAGACCAATGTGGAGTTGGTCATGAGCACCGAGCCCGATGGCACCATGGCCAAGTTCATAGAAAAAAAGGGCGAGGGGGTGCATCACCTTGCCTTTGAGGTAGATGACATAGACGCGGCCGTGGAGGAGTTAAAGGCCAGGGGCGTGCCTTTGACCGCCGAGAAACCATGGAAAGGCGCGCACGGCGCCCGCGTCATGTTCCTCCATCCCAAGGCCACCCATGGGGTGCTCATAGAGCTTTGCCAGTATCCGGAAGAGCACTAGAACCGCCGGGCTGGGGCGTGACATATAAACGCCTCGGGCTTAAGTTGTATATATAACCGCGCAGGCAGACTGCACGGTTTTTCTGAATAGCAAAAATTATCGGGGCAATAAAAAACAACCAAGGCTCATAGGCAATTAGGAATAAACAAATATAATAAACCATGAAACCAGCCGTACCGAAAAAGATTCCTAATTCACAACCTTTGCGACGAG